>JAYTMF010000537.1:0-5459 GCA_043728755.1 Flavobacteriales bacterium | reverse complement strand
AGAGCGGAGATCATGAAGGCAGAAATAATGAATTTCATATGTTATAGTTTATTGTTGGCAGTTTCTACGGAGGATTCCCGGGCAGGTTACGTATGCTGTTTCCAACCCTTCGGAAGGATGTGGCGTTTTGTATGAATAGCTTATCTTTGCCTTAAGTGCCTTAGGGCTTCATCCATGTAATCATGAAAGAAATCAATTGTTCATTTTGCGGCAGAAAAAAAAGTGAAGTTGCGATATTGATCGCCGGTATCAGCGGGCACATCTGCGATGACTGTGCTTCACAAGCACACCAGATCGTAAGTGAAGAAGCCAAGGATACAAGCCCAGAGGTGAAAGCCGATCTCCAGTTTCAAATGCAGAAGCCCGCGGAGATCAAAAAATTTCTTGATGATTATGTCATAGGTCAGGATGAAGCTAAAAAATTCCTTAGCGTGGCGGTTTACAACCATTACAAGAGAATTACACAGTCTTCACGCATTGATACTGATGGCGTAGAAATAGAAAAATCAAATGTGATTCTCCTCGGCGAAACGGGAACCGGAAAAACACTGCTCGCAAAGACCATTGCTAAAATGCTTAAAGTGCCTTTTGCCATCGCCGATGCAACCGTGCTCACCGAAGCCGGATATGTTGGCGAAGACGTGGAAAGTATTCTTTCCCGCCTTCTTCAGGATGCTGATTTCGATGTGACCAAAGCCGAAAGAGGAATTATTTTTATTGATGAGATAGATAAGATCGCAAGGAAAAGCGATAACCCGAGCATCACCCGCGATGTGAGCGGTGAAGGCGTTCAACAAGCTATGCTCAAATTATTGGAAGGCTCCGTCGTTAGCGTACCTCCGCAAGGTGGAAGAAAACATCCGGAGCAAAAGCTCATTCAAGTGAATACGAAAAATATTCTTTTCGTTTGCGGTGGCGCATTTGATGGTATCGACCGGCTCATCGACAGAAGAATCAATACTTCTGCTATAGGCTACACCAGCAGCGCACACAAATACAGCATGGGTAATCTGCTTCAGTATATCACTCCGCTCGATCTGAAAAAATTCGGATTGATCCCTGAGTTGATCGGACGATTTCCAGTGATTACCTACCTGGATCCTTTGGATGAAGAAGCCATGCGCAGAATTCTCACAGAACCAAAAAATGCGCTCATCAAACAATATGTGAAGCTTTTTGAACTCGATGGCGTGAAGCTGACCTTCGATAAAAAGGTGCTCGACTTCATCGTTGAAAAAGCGATGGAATACAAACTAGGCGCACGCGGATTGCGATCTATTTGCGAAGCGATCATGACAGATGCGATGTTTGAGTTGCCCTCACAAAACGAAAAAGATTTCAAAGTAACTGTGCAATATGCAAGGGAGAAATTCTCAAGGAGTAAATTGAGTCAATTGAAGGTGGCCTGATCGTCCAATTAAGAACCCAATAGCATTGTGAATAAAGTAGAGTCGCGTGTTTATAAGCCCGTGTTTTCAAGCACCTCTCAACGGAATTCTCTCCAGACGCTTGTTTTGAAAAGATTTTTACAAGATTGCGCAACTGCCGTCCTCAGAAAGGAAACGGCAGTTTTGCTTTTCATATATTTATGCTTTCCAATAATTAAGGAAGATCTATGAATAAATCCGGGGCTATGTCTGATGAGAAGGAAAGAGTTGAAGTTGTAGAAACACCCTTGATGAAGCAGTACAATACGATTAAGGCGAAATATCCTGACGCATTGCTTCTTTTCCGTGTAGGTGATTTTTATGAAACCTTTGGTGAAGACGCCATCAGGGCGTCTCATATTTTGGGTATTGTTTTAACACGCCGAAAAAATGGTTCGGCAGCCTATGTTGAGTTGGCCGGATTTCCATACCATTCTCTGGATACGTACCTCCCAAAATTGGTTAGAGCGGGAAATCGTGTCGCCATTTGTGACCAACTCGAAGATCCAAAACTGACCAAAAAAATCGTCAAGCGCGGTGTAACGGAATTGGTGACGCCGGGTGTTTCGTACAACGATAAAACCATTGATACCCGCAGCAATAATTTCCTTGCGGCAGTGGTTATGAACGCTCAAAACAGTGGTGTTGCTTTCCTCGATATTTCGACAGGAGAATTTCTTACTGCACAAGGATCACATGAGTACATTGATAAATTGTTGCAGAGTTTTCGCCCCAATGAAGTGCTTTATCAGAAGCAATTTGAAAAAGATTTCAAAGAAACATTCGGCGATAAATTTTACACGTTTCGACTTGACGACTGGGTCTTTACCAAAGACTTCGGCACAGAGCTGCTTCAAAAACATTTTGAAACAAAAAGCCTGAAAGGTTTTGGTATCGAGGATCTCGAACTCGGTGTAATTGCCTCCGGAGCTGTGCTGCATTATCTGGCAGAAACGCAACACGACAAAGTCGCGCACATATCCCAGATCTCACGCATTGAAGAAGATCAATACGTGTGGCTGGATCGCTTTACCATCCGCAATCTCGAATTGGTTTCGAGCGCCAACGACAATGCTACTACTCTGCTGCGGGTCATCGATCACACAGTCACTCCCATGGGTTCGCGTATGATGTGTCGCTGGTTGTTATTGCCTCTCAAGGAAATTGTTCAAATAGAAAAGCGTCATCAGGTAGTGCACTATTTCACTTCGCGCATCGACGAACTAGAAAGGCTACAAGGAGAACTCAAGCAAGTAGGCGACCTGGAAAGGCTAATCTCGAAAGTCGCTGTGGGCCGTATTTCTCCGCGAGAAATGTTGCACATCAAAAAATCATTGGACATTATTTCGCCCTTGAAAATTTTCCTTGAACATTCGGGCAACGAACAAATGGCTGCGCTGGGTGCACTGCTCAACACCTGCGAACCAATACGCGATCGCATCGCAAAGGAACTACATCCGGAAGCACCGATGGCAATGAACAAAGGCCAGGTCATTGCCGATGGTATAGACACTGAGCTCGATGAGTTGCGCCAACTTAGTATTCACGGCAAAGACTATTTGCAAAAAGTTCAGGAGAGGGAAATTGAGAGGACAGGCATTCCATCGTTGAAAATATCTTTCAATAATGTGTTCGGCTATTATCTCGAGGTGAGGAATACGCACAAAGACAAGGTGCCACCTGAGTGGATCAGAAAACAAACACTTACTCAGGCTGAACGATACATCACCGAAGAGCTCAAAATTTACGAGCAGAAAATTCTCGGGGCAGAAGACAAAATTTCTTCCATTGAATTGCGCCTGTTCAACGCGCTGATATTGGCCGTTGCGGATTTTACGGCAGCCATTCAATTGAATGCACAAATCATTGCCCAACTCGATGTTTTGATGAGTCTCGCGAAAGTGGCCATCAAAAACAACTATGTGAAACCGAGTGTGAATGACAGCAAAGTAATCAAAATTCTTGAGGGCCGTCATCCGGTGATTGAGCAAGCCCTTCAACACGGTGAAGAATATGTGAGCAATGATATTTATCTCGACAACGACCAGCAACAAGTGATGATGATCACTGGTCCGAACATGTCCGGCAAAAGTGCCGTTCTACGACAAACTGCGCTCATCGTTCTCATGGCGCAGATGGGTGGATTTGTTCCGGCGAAGGCCGCTGACATCGGCATCATCGATAAAATTTTCACACGCGTAGGTGCCAGTGACAACATCAGCAGTGGTGAATCCACCTTCATGGTTGAGATGAATGAGACCGCGAGCATTCTCAATAATCTTTCTGATCGCAGTCTTGTTTTGCTCGATGAGATCGGAAGAGGAACTTCCACTTACGATGGAGTGAGTATCGCATGGTCGATCGCTGAATACATTCATGAAAACGCGAAAGCAAAAGCCAAAACACTTTTCGCAACACACTATCACGAATTGAATGAAATGACTTCTTCTTTTCCAAGGATAAAAAACTATAATGTGAGCGTGAAGGAAGTGGGAAACAAAGTCATTTTTCTGCGCAAACTTTCACCGGGAGGAAGCAATCACAGCTTCGGAATTCATGTTGCACGCATGGCCGGGATGCCGGTAAAGGTGGTTGAACGTGCAAAAGATATTTTACAACATCTTGAAAAATCACATACGCGCGAAGGACTTACATCGCAGTCTAAAGCGGATGTGGCTAAAGCCGCCAGAGAAACTGTTGCCAGTCAGCTGAGCTTCTTTCAATTGGATGATCCCTCCCTCGCACAAATTCGCGAAGAAATTTTGAATCTCGATCTCAACATGATTACTCCCATTGAAGCACTGATGAAGCTGAATGAAATCAGGAAGATTGTTGGTGGTTGAGTTGCGGGAAAATTTGTCGACCGCGCAGAAAGTTCAAAATATCGATGTTCATTTTTATCCAGATCAAAACACACGGCAATGCTTTGACCGCGTACTCTTCGAAAAAACCATTGCGGAGATTTCGTGGAAATAAATCAGTAGCCGAGAGTTGAGTAAACACAAAACATAAGATGAGCAATGTCGTGTTGACCCGGCTCTTCACGCTGATTACATACCATATAATGACGCCGATCACGGCAATTACAAAAGATGGCGACTCCGCTTTGTGATTGAAAATCACGATCCAAACCAGTATGGAGGAAAGAAATAAAAGTCGCGCCTGAACGTCGCTGAATCGTTTCCAGAACAGTAACGGCATGCACAGCGCGATCATACCCGCAATCTGAATATACACAATTTGGAAATCAAGTGAAAGCCATGAACGCATCACTGTCATAACAGACAATCCACCTGTGCCTGCCAAATCATCGTTCAAAATTTCTACCCAACGCCCATAGAGGAAGATCAGTTGATCAGGTCTGATGACGAGCAAAGGGAGCAATAGAAAAATAATCGACCAGCTAAATGCATACGCGACAGCACGCCAGAACCGAGGGTAAAACGCAAACATGATCAAAACTGCCGCGCCAAGCAATTTCACGTAAACCACGAAGACGATCAAGCCAACGGCAAAAAACAATTTGCGTTTCTCCATCAACGCAAATGCACAAATGATCAAACCAGTCACCAGCGCGTTGCTTTGTTCATTTTGAATCGACGTGGCAATTTCCACCAATGCGAAAAGTAAGATGAAAGATTTTTGCTTTGTGGTGAGCAATGAGATATTGTTCAACCCAACTATAACACTTACAACATTAACGAGATTCCAAAGCAGCAATCCGGGGATCACAGGAAAAACCGCAAATGGATACATGAACAACGCAAATGTGGGGGTGTATTTGAACACATCCCAATATTCATATTTGAACTTCAGATAAATGTCCTGGTAGTTCATCAGATGCAAAAACGACTGCCGGAAGATGAGGTAATTGTTGTAGCTGGTCAGATTTCTGCCGTCTTCAAGATGCGTGGTCAGATAGGCCTGAACTGTTGCAAACAACGCCAATGCACAATAGACAATGATCATGATGATCCACAATTTTCTGTGGCCCTTATATGCATCAACTAAAAAAATGTTCAATGGCTGTGA
>JAYTMF010000536.1:0-1173 GCA_043728755.1 Flavobacteriales bacterium | reverse complement strand
CCAACTAATTGCAGCATCACGCCGCCGCAAGCCGCCGTGACGGACGCTCAAAATTTCAAAATTAAAGACTTTTGCCGTGCTTTTTCGGAAACGGATGTGGCGGCAATGAAAATCTTTAAGCTGCGCCAATTGATTCAGCAGAAAAACCCCGTCGTGATTGGGATGCAGGTTTTGCCGTCGTTTTACAACGTTCCCAACGGGCAAAAACAGTGGACACCCGCGCCGAATGAATCACCGATTGAGGCGCACGCCATGGTTTTGGTTGGCTACGATAACATTGACAATACATTTGAATTTATGAACAGTTGGGGCGACACTTGGGGCGACGGTGGTTTCATAAAAATCAAATGCGCGGACGCCGTAAACCTCATTTTATTTGGCTACGTTATCGTCTTGGAAGAGCGTCAAAACATCAAATTGTCGGGTGCTTTTGCTTTCCGAACGCCCGCTGGTTATAAGCAGGAAAATGGTCAAAATGTGGCAAATTTTACCAAGACACCCGTGAAATTCAACGCAGAACGCGGTGTTTACGAAACAGTTAAGAAAGATTGGCAAGCGGGTGACGCCATGTTTCAACTCACCACGACGAACGTTCCGAAAGGCAAATACGTCTATGTGTTTAGCTACGACCCGACGACCAAAATCGAGATGCATTACCCCCTCAGTATGACCGACGCCGCGAACTTTATGCCGAGTGCCGACGCCGAAATCGTCATGCCAAGCGCCGACCAAATGATGCTTTTGTCCGAAAAAGGCGAAGACAATCTCTGCATTCTCTACGCCGACCAGCCGATTAAGGACTTCACGGCGCGCTTGGATAAAATCAAAAACGGAAAAAGCGTTTTTGCCGACCGCCTAAAAGTAGCCTTCGGTGACCTACTCGCCAATCCCGCTAAAATCAGATACAACCCCTCGGATATGAGTTTTGATGCAACTTTCGGTCAAGGGGAAGCGACCGTTGTGCCGCTTGTTTTGAGCGTGACGGCTCAGTAGATTTGGAAAAAGGGGACCCCTCAGTATAAAACGTTTTTTTTAATCTTAAATCATAATAACAACGAATATCTCTAAAATTTTGATTGCGCTTTTTTGATGGTTTCTGCTGTTTGCTTTGGGCAAAATGAAACTGAACCAAACAACTAATTAGCAGCTGCCAACATTATTAGCATTTCTAAT
>JAYTMF010000535.1:0-3185 GCA_043728755.1 Flavobacteriales bacterium | reverse complement strand
TGTAACCAGTTCTTAGGTCAGGAATCAGGATCTGAATCAGAAATTGCGGAATTCTGTTCGAAAAATTACGGTGTTACTTTTCCAATGTCATCTAAAATTGATGTGAAAGGAAAAGATCAACACGTGGTTTACACTTGGCTCACTTCAAAAGAATTGAATGGTGTGGACGACGATAAAGTAGAGTGGAATTTCCACAAGGTGTTGGTTTCACCTGAAGGAAAATGGCTGAAGTCATTCGCGGCTTCAATGGATCCGGGAAATGGTGAAATTGAAAAAGCTATGATGATGAAGTAATCGAATAAGAAACTTCCGGAAGTGCGAAAAATCAATGCTCGCTTTCCTTCGCCTTCTCCCAATACACGTCCATTTCAGCTAAAGACATTTCGCCCATTTTCTTGCCGTCTTTTTCACTTTCTGTTTCGAGAAATTGAAAGCGACGGATGAACTTGCGGTTTGTTTTTTCCAGTGCATCTTCCGGATTGATGCCTTTGAATCTTGCGTAATTGATCAACGCGAAAATCACATCACCGAATTCTTCTTCCATCTTATCGCTGTCTGCATCGGCTTCTGTTTTGAATTCCGCAAGTTCCTCATTCACTTTGTCCCACACCTGGTGTGCGTGTTCCCAATCGAATCCAACTCCTCGTACTTTGTCTTGAATGCGCTGCGCTTTCACCATCGCTGGCAATGATTTCGGCACTCCTTCGAGCACACTTTTTTTGCCTTCTTTCAATTTGAGTTTTTCCCAATTGGATTTTACTTCATCTTCGTTTTGCACCTTCACATCACCGTAAATATGCGGATGTCGTGAGATGAGTTTCTCGCAAATTCCGTTGAGTGAATCTGCAATATCAAAGACACCCTTTTCACTTGCAATTTTTGCATAGAAAACCATGTGAAGCAAGAGGTCGCCAATTTCCATCTTGATCTCATTCAGATCTCCATCAAGAATAGCATCACCCAGTTCGTACACTTCTTCAATCGTGAGGTGGCGAAGGCTTTCAAGCGTTTGTTTCATGTCCCACGGACATTCAGCACGAAGCCTGTCCATAATGGTGAGCAATCTTTCAAAAGCGATCTTTTTATCTTCAATGGTGTTCATGGGGTAAAAATAGAAGAGCAAAGTGCTTGGGAATTTTGAAGGTTGCAAGAAGTTTTGAATAGGAGTGATGCAATGGTTTCACGCTGATTTGTGCAGATTACGAAGTCGATTTTCGCTGATTTTTAAAAAGCAGGCATAGCACCTTTTTGCATTTTTAATCCACACAAAATTCTGCGGCATCTGCGCAAGTTCGTGCGAAAAGCTTCCTCTTGTTTGCAAGTTGTAATGCGATGTTTTGAAATTTTACTTTGCTTTCTATGCAACAAAATGCATGGGTGTTTTTTATGGAATTACCGATGGGCTGGAATGGTCGAATTAGTTTCAAGCTGAATTTGCGCTGATGATGCAGCGGATTTTCGCAGAGGAAATGGACTCTTCAACTGAATTTATGTACTCTCAAGTTGGCATTACTACCGTAGAACAGAATTGCTAGTGATTTGCGCGCTATTGTTCTTTTATTTGCAGGAAATAACACACTTAATGAATAGAATCGGTATGCTTTTTTTGGCGGTATGGTTTATCACCTGCTCATCGCCTGTATCAGTTAAAGCCCAAACAACGTGGACTATCGGAAGTACGATACTCACCGAATCGGATCTGGTGACTGGAATCACTCGTCCTTGGGAAATCCTTTGGGGACCGGATGATTATATCTGGGCGACTTGTCGTACTGGACAGGTATTGCATATTGATCCATTGACGGGAAATTATACCACCATACTCAATATCGGAACGCTAATGCCTAGCACTGGCAGCGGTGAGCCTGGAATGCTGGGCATGGCGCTGCATCCTGATTTTGCCAATACACCGAAAGTGTATATCGTTTATTGCTACAATCCAACAACAAATACTGTAAAAGAAAGACTGGTTTCTTATGATTGGGATGGAACAAATTTGGTGAATGAGGTCACACTGATCAATGCCATTTCGGGCAATCAAATTCATGACGGTTCACGTCTGGTGATTTCGCCTGACAGCAAAATCATGATGACCACAGGCGACACAGGCACTGGTGGAGCGCTTTCTCAAAACATGACGTCGCTCAATGGAAAAATGCTACGCATCAATTTGGATGGATCTATCCCTGCTGACAATCCAGATCCAACCTCTTATGTATGGAGTTTCGGACATCGCAATTCGCAAGGTTTGTGCTACGGACCTACAGGAATTTTGTATCAAAGCGAACATGGTCAAAACAACAGTGATGAATTCAACGTGATTGAACCATCACGTAATTATGGTTGGCCAAGTGTTGAAGGCGCGTGCAGTACCGCTTCGGAAATGACATATTGCACAGACAACAATGTTAAAGAACCTTTGTCTGAATGGTCACCATGCGTTGCAGTAAACGGTATTGAGTATTATAATCATCCAGCAATACCCGAGTGGGCCAATTGTGTTATCATGGGAGTGATGGGCGGCCTTAGTGGAACCAGCGGCAACAATGATCGTGTTTCCATTTTACATCTGAGCTCGGATGGATTGTCCGTGACATCTGAAGACAAATATTTCACTTCGCTCAATCAGCGTTTTCGTGATATCTGTGTGAATCCATACACCGGTTCTGTGTATGTTGCGCTCAATGGCACGAGCTATCCCGGAACATCTCCGAACAAGATCAAGGAATTCCGAAACATGGCCTTCAACGGAATTGGTGAAGCGAATAAAACTGTCGGACAAAAAATGGAGCTTTATCCGAATCCGGCGAACAACAATATCACACTGGATGTCGCCTCAACACTTGTTGGCAGCGCGCTTAAGATTTATGACTATCAAGGGAAAATGGTGAAGGAAATCATGATCCGAGCCGCGAAGGAGTCTATTGATATTGCTGATTTGCCTTTAGGAAATTATTGGACCATCGCAACTTCTTCCTTGGGTTCTGTTACTAGAAACTTCGTGAAAGTGAATTGATAGTTGGACGTGAATTTTAAAGGCGATCTTTCTGGGTCGCCTTTTTATTGCCTTTAGGTTTTAGGTAAGAGTTATTGGGTTAAATGATTGTCCTGAATGTTGCCTGAATACCGCGCTGAATTGATTCTTATACTGATTGGTCAAGTGCAATAGTCCAATCTTTGTTTCG
>JAYTMF010000534.1:0-7170 GCA_043728755.1 Flavobacteriales bacterium | reverse complement strand
TGATAATCTACAATGATGACTTTCTTTTTGCTCATGTCGCTAGATCCTGCATGGAATGTGGCTTTCAGCCATTTTCTTTTTGATGGCCGCTAAATTACAGGATTCGAAATTCTTGAATCCGCGTTTGCTCTTGAGAAATTCTACATTGCCTTCGTCACTGGAATGCGCACCCGATTCATTGTTCGCCACATAGTTGTAATGAAGTATGGAAGCCATCGAAACTGCGTCGGCATGTCCGTCGCGAATCACATCAATAATGTCTGATGCTTTTCCCGCACCGCCGTGAGCTACAACAGGAATATTCACCAGATCGGCGATCTGTCGCACCAGTTCTATATCGTAGCCTTCTCCGGTGCCTTCTTTATCGACGGAGGTAATGATCAATTCTCCTGCACCAAGTTCTGCTGCTTGCTGTGCCCATTGCACTGCGTCAATGCCGGTGTACTCTCTTCCGTTATCTGTGTATGCGAGATATTGTCCGTTCTTTTCTCGTGTTGTTTCTATCGCAATCACTATCGTGGACGAGCCGAATTTCAAAGAGGCGCTCTTGATGATCTCCGGATTTTTGATGGCAGCAGTGTTGAGACAAACTTTGTCGGCTCCAGCGCGCAACACAGCGCTCATGTCCTCTAGTGTGCGCAATCCTCCGCCAACTGTGATGGGTATGAATATACTTTTGGCTGTTTCGGAAATGATATCGTGAAGGCTGTTGCGCTCATATAAACTCGCTACCACATCCATAAAAAGTAATTCGTCAGCGCCCTCGTGGTAATAATGACGCGCAAAATCCGAGGGTTTGCCCATCACACGAAGCCCCTCGAGGTGAATGCCTTTTACCACATTGGGCCCCTTGATATCAAGACGGGGTATAACGCGTATGGTTTTACTCATTTGAATTTCTGGCTGTAATTGCCGGATGCCGAAAGGATGTTTCTGTGTATTGGAGACACTTCGAAAACATCGCTCGCCCTACAAACCGGGATGCGAAAGTAAATTCTTTTCAAGAATCATTTCGGCAACTTGCCAATCGAATGGATGGTCGATGTCAACAGAATACAATTCACTCATCACATACTTGCGTATTTTCTCAAAAGCGCTGAGGGTTTTCTCTTGAACCGATTTGACGTTGATCACATACGTCGATCCGTTGTATGCATAGATCTTTGGGCAATCCTGCCGACGGGTGAAATTTCCTTTTTTGGACACCTGCAAAAATCCATCTCGGTTTTCTTCAAACAATGAAAAATAGGGGTTGGCGTGACTTTCTTTCACAGAAACAACCATGTCTAAATTGGAAGAATACAAGGCCAACATTTGTTGGATATCTGTGGATTTTCGAAAAGGTGATGTAGGTTGAAGTAGCACAACGGTTTCGTAATTCAATCCTTTGCTTTTGTAGTATTCAAGTGCGTGCAAAATCACTTCTCTGCTTCCCGCCGTGTCATTGGAAAGCGCTTCAGGTCGAACAAATGGAACAGTAATACCACATTTTTCAGCTTCAGAAATGACTTCATCGGAATCTGTTGTAATACAAATGTGTTCGGGATCGCTTAATGCCAGCGCGGTATCTATACTGTACCTCACAAGTGGCTTGTCTCCCAGCACGCGGGTATTCTTGCCGGGAACGCCTTTAGATCCTTTGCGTGCAGGTATCAGGTAAAGCGTTTTCATTAGAACTTGATGTATTTGATGTCTTCCTGAGCGCGAATGAAATCAGGATACTTCCCTATGTCCAGCCAATAGCCATGATGCGGGTGATGCGTGAGTTTATTGCCCGATTGAATTATAGCCTCCATTAAATCTGTGGTGTTGTAAAAAGTAGATTTCGGAATGTGCTTCTCGCAAGCGCTGCGCGCTATCAAATAAATTCCTGCATTGCTGTAATAGGTATAGCTCGGTTTTTCAGTGAAGGCTTTTACGATTTCATCCTTTGTTTCCAACACGGCATAAGGCACTTGGTATTGATATGGAATGCTCGCAACGGTCATCAATGCGCCCGTTTTTTGAAAGTCTTCAAACATGCTCTCGAAGTCGAGGTTGGTGAGCAAATCTGAATTGAGAAGCAACAAGGTTTCACTCGCAATTTTTTCGATGAGTGAAACAGATCCAATTGTTCCCAGCGGTTCTGTCTCTTCAAGATATTTGATTGAAATCCCTTTCTCACTTCCATTACCGAAATAGGCCTTGATCTGCTCGCCGAGATAGTTGACGCTGATATAAACGTCTTTGATTCCAAATTGTATGAGCCTGTCTATGTTGTGTTCTATGATGGGTTTATCGCCGATCTTCAACATGGGCTTTGGCGTGGTCTCCGTTAGCGGACGCAATCTTTCTCCTTTGCCTCCGGCCATAATCACCGCTGTTACGGGCAATACTGTGCGCGGTCTGTCCAGATCAATGACATCGATTAGGCGCGCAGATTCATCCACAACCGGTATCAAGTGAATGTCCTGCTTGCGGTATTTTCTCAACTCTTCTGTGTCTTTCGGTTGGATGACAATGCGCTTGCAATTGGCATTCATATAAGACTCTACGAAGTCGGAAATTTCAAGATTCTTAAGAAGTCCACGGCGAATATCTCCATCGGTGATGGTACCATGCAATTTGTTGTCCTCATCAATGACAAAGAGTGTCCTGTCATTGAATTCCGGTAAAGTGTCCAACACTCGCAACGCCTCACGCGCTGTGGATTTATTTCTGATAATATGTACCCAAAAATCTTTTAGCATAATGCACTTTCAATTCGTTCTATAATTTTGTCCGCAGCTCCTCCACGATAATAAATATTGTTGCCCGACAATTTTGGACGCGAAGCTATGGATTCAATTTCAGCCAACATTTTCTCCTTCTCTATTTCACAATGGATCACATTATCGCCATGCGCTCTACCTTTTTGTCTATCGCCAATGTCGATGACATATTTTCCCAATGACGCCGCTTCTATGATGCCGCTGGACGAATTTCCGAACATCATTCCGCACGCATTCATCGCACTTAAATATCCTGATGATCCCAAATTTTCGACCAGTGCAATATTTGTTGAAGTGTTGAATGCCTCGCTGAACATCCTTCTGATCGTATTGCCTGATGTGTCGGCATTCGGTAAAGTAATCACCACGTTGTGGTTTTTTAGTTGGTGAAAAGCTGAGATAATTTCTTGTGCATAGTGTACATTTTTTTCTGGTGAAATGGTCTCAGGATGAAAGGTGCAAAGTATGGTTCGATCATTCACTTCAATGTTGAATCGCAACTTCAACTCTTCACTTGTCAGCATTTTTTGATCGTTGAAATGATCCAAACCTAATGCGCCAACAGTATAAATGTGGCTTGGATCATCTAACAATCCTTTCACGCGCTGTGCATATTTTTCCGTTGACGTAAAGTGAAATTGACAGAATTGGGTGATGCTGTGTCGAAAAGCGTTGTCAATCGCTCCGAGTGTAGTTTCTCCTCCGTGAAGATGTGCGAGTTTTAAATTAAATGTTGCTGTTGAAGCCACCGCAGCAAACATCTCATAGCGATCACCAAGGCAAAATAGGATGTCGAAATCTTCCCTGTGTTTTGCCCAAAGCGCAGAGAATTTTTCCATGGTAATTCCCATCGAACGCGTAATCTCTTCTGCCGTATCTCCTTCAGGAGTCGTTTCTATTTGATGCGCTACTTCAAATCCATCACGCGAAATTTCATCTATTGTGTGGCCATGTTTTTTGGAAAGATGAGTGCCGAATGCTATGATCCGCACACTATGCCGACCTTGCTCCCGCAGCATGTTGAGCAGCGGCAAATAGATGCCGTAGTCTGCACGAGAACTAGTCAAAATGCCTATGTTCAGCTTTCGAGGTGTTCCCATACAAGCTTGTCGTTTGCCTTCAATTGCTGTGTTGTTTTTTTGCCGACCACAGAATCGACATCCATTGGCGAGATGCCATCTCCCGGACGCAACATGACCAAATCGCTGCGCTCTATGATTTGACCTTTCGGTATATCAGATGCAAGATGAATACTCTTCCTGGCGATTACCATGTTTTTCATTTCCGATGGACTGGGTTCCTTTACACCGCTGCCGCTCATAGCGAGTTCTACATTGCGAATGGCTATGACCATCGCCTTCAATTCTGCCGGTTCCAATGAGGCTTTGTGATCTGGTCCAGGCATAGTGCGATCGAGTGTGAAATGCTTTTCAATGATCGTCGCACCCAATGCTGTTGCTGCAATTGGAATCTCGATTCCCAATGTGTGATCACTGTATCCAACTTCTGTTTTGCATGCATAGCGAAGGGATTCCATCGCCCGAAGATTCACATCTTGCATGGGCGTCGGATATTCGGTGTTGCAATGAAGCACCGTGATGTTTTCTTTCTTCGCTCCCGCTTCCATCAAAACGTGTGTGGCCGCCATCACTTCTTCCAGCGTACACATACCGGTGCTGATAATGATCTTTTCGAAGGCGATCGCCATCAATGCTATGAATGGTTTATTCGTCAATTCTCCCGAAGGAATTTTACCGATATGTATTCCCTTGCTGCGAAGCAACGCAATACTCAATTGATCAAATGGCGTTGAAAGAAATTTGATTCCTCTTTTCTCACAATGCGCTATCAACAAATCATGGTCATCATCGCTCAGTTCAAGCCGCTTCAACATTTCCCATTGTGTTTCCACAGGATCTGTAGAAGCTTTCTGATAATCGGCTTTCTCTGCCGTCTTGTTCACGAGTTTATCTGCCTGGAAACTTTGAAATTTTACATAGTCTGCGCCGGCATCAGCCGCAGCATCAATGAGTTTTTTTGCCAATTCCATGTCACCGTTGTGATTTACTCCGGCTTCGGCTATGATCGTTACGTGATTCGTTTTATCCATGTTGTTGCTATCGTTTCCGCTGCTTGCGCATTGGATTTCACCGCAAGTTGCGCATTATTTTTTTATTCGAACACTGCTCGGAATATTCACCAACCGCGATTCTATTTCGAGACTATTCACCAATCCATCGTGTAGGCACTTATCGAACATGGGAAGTCGATGCATCAACGCCCAGATCGGTCGTGTCATCACCTGGGCATCATTCGTCTCCTGAAGAAATTGATCGCGATTGTTTGCTGATGAAAGCATGATGGCATTCAACCAGAAATTGCTTCTTGCGGAAGTTATTTCTCCAAAGTATTGGATGTTGCTTCCTGCAAAAAAATCGCGATAGGCATTCGATGTTGTTCGCTTATTCTCTATGAATGATTCCAATTGTTCTAACTGCGCACAAGCCAGTGCGGCATTCAGATTGGGACAACGGTAATTGTAGCCTACATAGTCGTGAACAAACTCCCAACGGTGCGGAACTTTCGCTTGCGTGGTGAGGTGTTTTGCTTTTTTTGCAAGCGCTTCATCATCTGTCACGATGACGCCACCACCGCCACACGTAATGGTTTTGTTGCCATTGAAACTATATGTGCCGATGCGGCCAAATGTGCCGGTGTGTTTGCCTTTGTAAATTGTTCCGAGCGATTCTGCGGCATCTTCTACAACTGGAATTCCAAAAGCATCACACAGCTTTACGATCGCATCAATTTCTGCTGGAAGTCCAAATGTGTGCATCGGAACACACGCTGTAATGCGCTTTCCTGATGGTGTGTGAATGGCCTCTCCATTTTTCACTAACACATTTTCAAGAAATTTTTCTAGCGCTTTTGCCGACATGCCCAGGGTCTTTTTATCGACATCAACGAAGCACGGCTCAGCGCCGATGTATGAAATCGCATTGCACGTTGCGATAAAGGAAAGCGCTTGTGTGATCACCAGATCGCCGCGTTCAACGCCGGCGAGCATCAATCCCATGTGCAACGCTGCTGTTCCATTCACAACGGCAATCGCGTATTTCGCTCCGGTATAGTCGCGCATCATTTGTTCAAACTGATCTACGAATGGACCAACGGATGAAACAAACGTGGAGTCGATCGTCTGTTCTAAATATTTTTTTTCATTGCCACCAAAATGTGGAGCATGTAGCGGAACAAAGCCTTCCGGTGTCTGATAGATATCGCGGATAAAAGCAATGACCTCTGCATGGGAAATGGATTTCATCTCACTCACAGATTGTAAATATTTGATTTATACACGCTTCTGTTCTGACTATCCGCAAACCACTCCATCGTTTGCACGAGTCCTTCATCAAGCGATGTTTTGCATGTCCAGTTCGTATGACTTTTCAGTTTGTCGCAATTGCCGAGCAAACGAAATACTTCACTTTTCTCCGGACGAATGCGCTGTTCGTCTCCAATAATTTTCGCCATCGGATTGATGATAGCGATGAGCTTTTGTGCCAGATCACCAATGGAAATTTCTTCTCCTGTGGCAATGTTGCAGTCTTCTCCTATCAGTGAATCACTTTCTGCAATAGCGACAAATGCTTTTGCAGTGTCTTTCACAAAAACCAAATCACGTGTTGGAATGAGATCGCCGAGTTTGATCTCTTCTATACCATCCATTAGCTGTGTGATAATAGTTGGAATCACAGCCCTTGCGCTTTGCCGAGGACCATATGTATTGAATGGACGAACAATGGTGACAGGTGTTCCGAAACTGCGGTAAAAAGATTCCGCAATGCAATCAGCGCCAATTTTTGATGCTGAATACGGTGACTGCGGTTGACGCGGATGTTTCTCATCGATGGGAACATATTGCGCGGTGCCATAAACTTCACTTGTTGAGGTGACGAGCACGCGCGAAATGCCGAGATCTTTTGCGGCCTGAACAATGTTCAACGTCCCCTTCACATTGGTGTCGATATACGTGTCGGGCGAATGATAGCTAAATGGAATCGCTATCAAAGCTGCGAGGTGAAAAACAACATCAATGTCTTTCATAGCCGTACGCACGCCATTTGGGTCGCGCACGTCGCCTGCAAAAATTTCAAGGCGCGATTTTTTGTCTTCAGGAAAAGTATCTATCCAACCCCAGGTATTGAAGCTGTTGTAAAAAACATAGGCGCGAACATGCGCGCCTTTTTCGAGAAGTTCTTCCACCAAGTGACTACCAATGAAACCATCGGCGCCGGTTACCAACACTTTTTTATTTGTCCAGTTATTCATAAGGAGCTACAAAAGTCCGAAAAAAAGAGGCTCATGCCAACGATTGTAGGGCGAAGTATGGGTTTGAGGCAAGGATTGGGATCATTGCCAC
>JAYTMF010000533.1:0-2173 GCA_043728755.1 Flavobacteriales bacterium | reverse complement strand
ATACAAGTGTTTAGTTCAATCTGGAGAATCAAACATTGGACTATTAGATTTGTTCAATCGGTATTAATTGGCCGTTCAAGGCAGATTCCTCATTTCCATTCGCGTGCATTACTTGAGGGCACTTCCAATACGAATTGGATTCTGATCGATGAGCAGGAAATAAATACCCGGCGCCAAGGCCGCGGTTGCAATGACATGCGTTGCTCTCTTGTCCGTTGAGTCAAAAACAATACGGCCCAAGCTATCTGTCATGCGCAGAGATGCAACATTATTCAGCTTCACATTCAACACGTCATCGAATGGATTGGGGAAAACCATGTTCACGAAGGCTGCTTCATTTATAGCCAAACCAATGATGTTTGCAGCTACAAACATCTGGCATCCCAGAGCGTCTGTGATCACACATGAATACGAACCTACCGGGAGATCTGAAATAATTGGCATGATGCTCCCATTGCTCCAGGAATAATTGTAAGGAGCGGTGCCGCCTGTGACGATCAATTCTATCGCTCCGTCCTTCACGTTAGTAACGTCAGTAATGAGCACTTCTGAAAACAATTCATCACCTTCTTCAACTGTAAAAAAAACATCTACAGAGCAATTGTTTTCATCATTTACCACAATGAAATAATCGCCGGAAGTAAGTAAAGTTGGAAAAATTTCATTCCAGTCATTGGAATAATTTCCGACACCACCACTGATCAACATCTCAACCAAATCGGATGCGCCATGACAAACTATTTCAGTGATGAATGACACAGTAACTTCGTTGGGCGACAACAAGGACGCTGTGCCTGACTGAATACAATTATTGTTGTCATAAATTACAAAACCGTACGTGCCGGCGGAAAGATTTGAAACAACAGAACCGACCTCACCATTCTCCCAAAGAATGCTATTCAACTGATCGCTATTTATGATGATTTCTACAGCGCCATCATTAGAATCATGGCAATTCGGCATGCTGATTTGAACAACAAAAATGGGCAATTGAAACTCATTAATGACAACAGAATCAGAAGCGACAAAGCCTAGATTATGCATGAGTGAAACACTGTATAAACCCGGTGCATTCGCGACAATAGTTTGAGAAGTACTGCCATTGAACCATAGCACATTTGCGTTTGTCTGCACAAATAAAACGAGAGAATCACCTTGACATACATTGAGTCCCGAAGGGTGTTGAATCTGCGCGGAAAAAGTCTCCCCTTCTGTGGCTGTCAAAAGCTGATTTGCCGTAACATCAAAATATTTGTCGACCCAACCGGATGGCCATTGAATGAGCAACGAATCAACCATTGTTGCGCTTTTCAAACTTAGAATTTCCACCTTAGAATCTTGCGACAAAAATCCTTCGCCACAAAATGTATGACGCAAGAATGAAGAACCATTGCAAAAATATTTAACTGTGACACCTACACCATCGTGATTTCCCACAGTGCCTTTCAATGCAATTTTCAACCAATGATTTACACCACCGCTATTTTTGAAAACTCCCACATTCGCAGGAAACTGCTCAAGCTCCATGATATCCCAATATCCATCCTGATCGATGTCGCCTTTAGCAGTAGCCAAAACACTTCTGTCATCACCTTGAATGTTGATTTCCTGAAAGCTTCCATCCGCAATATGCCGAAACAATTTGTTTTGATTGCCTCCAATAAATGGAGAGTTGGTGGCTACATGAAGATCGTCCAATGCGTTATGATCAAAATCAATCCACAGTGCATTCCAACAAACGCTATTCACACTTACCCCCACTGATTCCGCAACGTCTGTAAAAATCAAATCATCATTTTGCATCAATATATTTCCTTGCGTAGAATTTGAAATGTACACATCATAATCAAGATCATTATCCATATCCGACCATGAATTACTCATGGACTCCATGGACTGACCGAGATTAAAAAGTTCAGTTGCATCATCGAAGGAAGTGCCGTTGTTCAGATAAAAATTATTTCCATGGTATTTATCGTTGATCACGAAGAGATCGAGCAGATGATCGTGGTTCAAATCAATCCACACAGGCTGAAAGGTCGCTTTCCATGAATTGGCCACTCCCAGTGTTGATGCTACTTCACTAAAGCTACCATCACCATTGTTTCGAAACAGCCAGTTTGTATTTGCACCGGGCAATATGAAATCATAATTCGCTACATATACATCTAGG
>JAYTMF010000532.1:0-2962 GCA_043728755.1 Flavobacteriales bacterium | reverse complement strand
TTTTTATGCATCAGATGCCGATGTGAGCTTGAAGAAAGAAGTAGCAGCTTTGCTGAGTACACTCAAGGTGAGTAAAGTCGAAGACTATTTTTTGGATGGTTTGAAAGATCCGGCCATGAAGCATATCCGAAAAGATCTGATTATGTTCATGTGGAATTCGGACATCAGACCAGTGGATCGATTGGTGGATATAACTGCCGTGGCGCTGGATGGAAATTTTGAAGAAACGTTTGAATGCCTCACGCTCATTGAAAATTTTGAGGATCCTGTGCCCGAAGAAGTCTTAATCGAAAACATTGCCATGATCAGACAGCATGATGTTTCAAATTTTTCAATCGAACATAAAGGTCTCATTCACTCATATTTAAATGTGCTTGAAAGCATGAGAGTCCAGGACGATCTGGATGCATTGTAAACAATAATAGTGTACCCATTGATTTTTTCCAGAGAAGTTGAACAGGCCCGACAGAACGGCCTGCCAATCGTCGCACTCGAGAGCACCATCATTTCGCATGGTATGCCTTTTCCGCAGAATCTCGAAGTAGCCATTGAAGTGGAAAATGTAGTTCGGATAAACGGCGCCGTGCCCGCAACCATTGCCATCCTCAACGGAGACATTCATATCGGACTGAATGCCGACGAACTGGAAAATTTTGCTTCTCTCAAAGGCGTTATAAAATGCAGTCGGCGTGATTTACCTTATGTCATTGCGTCAAAAAAGAACGGAGCAACTACGGTGGCCGGAACGATGATTCTAGCGGAAATGGCTGCCATCCGCATTTTCGCAACAGGTGGAATTGGTGGCGTTCATCGTATGGCTGAAGCATCTTTTGATATTTCCGCCGATCTCCTTGAATTGGCGCGAACAAATGTGGCTGTGGTAAGCGCAGGTGCAAAAGCCATCCTTGATCTTCCAAAAACCATGGAATATTTAGAAACGCAAGGTGTACCGGTTATTGGTTATCAGTCGGATTTTTTTCCTTCCTTCTACTCGAGAACTTCTCCACTGAAACTTCAGATGAGCGTAGATTCTCCAGACGAAATTGCCGCGATACTCATAGAGAAATGGAAGCTGAAATTGAATGGAGGGGTGTTGATTGCCAACCCAATTCCGGTAGAATTTGCACTCGATGAAATAGTGATGAATGATGCCGTAAATCTGGCCATCGTGGCTGCCGGTAAAATCGGCATTCACGGCAAAGAATTGACACCGTTTCTGCTGCAACACCTCAATGAAATCACATCAGGAAAAAGTCAGGTCGCCAATAAGGCGCTTGTGTTGAACAATGCAGCATTGGGTGCCAGGATTGCCGTTGCCATGTTGAAATAATCCTGTCCACTGGCTGAGTGAAGGTTCAATACCGACATTCGCGAACTCTGTTCTTTATTCCTTTATCCCGGTAAAGTGTAGAATAGTTTTTCTCTATTCTTTTTTCATTCGCGTTGAAGGAATACTTATATCCCAATCATTATCTTCGCGCCATGTCCAAATCGTTTGAAACTCCCGCATTCATCATGACCGAAGAGAAGATACGTCAGCGATTGCTCGACGATTACCGTCTCGCTTGTGTCTCTCGTGAAGCTTCCCTCTTGGGTAGAAAAGAAGTACTCACCGGCAAAGCCAAATTTGGCATTTTTGGTGACGGTAAAGAAGTGGCTCAAATTGCCATGGCCAAGCAATTCAAAAATGGTGATTGGAGAAGTGGCTATTATCGCGATCAGACTTTCATGATGGCGATCGATCAACTAACAGTCCGACAATATTTTGCTGCGTTGTATGGGCATACCGATGTTGAACTTGAACCCGCTAGTGGTGGCAGACAGATGGGTGGACATTATGCAACGCGCTTCATTAATGATGATGGCACATGGAAAGATGTTGCCAATCTGAAAAATTCTTCCGGAGATATTTCACCTACTGCAGGGCAAATGCCTCGCCTCATTGGACTGGCTCAAGCTTCAAAGGTATTTCGCAATCATCCGGGACTTGCATCCTGGACTCAATTCAGCAACAATGGGAACGAAGTAGCATTCGGGACGATCGGTGATGCTTCTACTTCCGAAGGCCTCTTTTGGGAAAGTATGAATGCAGGCGCTGTACTGGGCGTGCCCATGTGCATGAGCGTGTGGGACGATGGTTGGGGAATAAGTGTTCCGAAAAAATATCAAACGGTGAAGGAAAGTATTTCGGAAGCGCTGAAAGGTTTCGAAAAAACGACCACCACCAACGGCATCAAAATATTTAAAGTCAAAGGATGGAACTATCCCGAACTTTTAATGACCTACGAAAAGGCCGTGAGTTACACGCGTGAATATCACATACCGACACTCGTCCACGTGGATGAGTTGACGCAACCGCAAGGGCATAGCACGAGTGGTTCGCACGAGAGATACAAGTCCAAAGAGTTGCTATCGTGGTATGAAGAATATGATTGCATTGTGCAACTAAAGAAATTTATCATGATGGATGGTGCAGCCAATGATCGTGAGTTGGACGAAATACGCGAGGAAGCCAAAGCGTTTGTCAGAAAACAACAAAAGGAAGCATGGTCCGCTTTCCGTGCAGATATTGATAATGATGTGCAGCAAGCAATAACAGCACTGAAGAAACACGCCGATGCCAGCGGTCTGAATGTTGTAACGGCAATTGCCGCTGATCTTCAAAAAATCATCGAACCCATTCGCAAAGACATTGTGATCGCAGTTAAAAATGCCTTGCGTTTGACTCAGGATAAATCATCGGTATCCTCTATAGAATTGAAAGCTTGGCTCGATTCAATCTTGAAAAATTGCGACGCGAGATACAGTTCCACACTTTACAGTGAATCAGAATTTTCTGTGCTCAAGGTAATACCTGTTGATCCTGTTTACGATAAAAATGCAGAGCAAGTAGATGGTCGAATTATCATCCGCGACAACTGGGATTATGTTTTGAAAAACAGACCCGAAACACTGATCTTCG
>JAYTMF010000531.1:0-2005 GCA_043728755.1 Flavobacteriales bacterium | reverse complement strand
GGGAAGCACAGAAACTTCTACCGTTTCTCTGGCGGGAAAATCCTTCGTGAAATACGTGCTGTAAATAGCATTCACCGTAGCGAAATCATTCATGTCCGCAAGAAAAATACTCGTCTTGATCACATCAGCAAATGACATATCAGCTGCCTTGAGAATGGACTCAAGGTTTTTCATCACCAGAGTAGTTTCTTCCTCAATGCCTTGCGGAACATATGTCTGAGTGTTCGGGTCGATGGCTATCTGACCACTGATATACAGAATGTCATTGGTCAAAACTGCCTGGCTGTAAGGACCGATTGGTTCAGGAGCATTTGAGGTAAAGATGATTTTCTTCATGTGAAATTTTTACGAAAGTAGTTCAGCTCGTATCAATTTTGAAAAAAGTAAGATGAACCGCGTGGCTTGGTGATGTTATACCAATGTGATTTATAAAACGGGCCAATGTTTGAGAAATCATATAGTGGTATATGCCGATGGATACCAGTGTTTAGTGCAATCTGGCAATGCAAAGATTGGAATATTACACTTGTCCAATCGGTATTAACTTTGAAACGAAAATTCAGTTTTATGTATAGATCAGTTTTATTCATCACCGTTTTATTTCTGTTGTCTTCTTTTGTCATTCTTCCTCCGAGTTATAAGGTAGCTGTGTTGAAATACAAAGGCGGCGGGGATTACTACGCTAACCCAACGAGTGTTCCTAATCTCGTCGATTTCGTCAATAAGAATCTCAACATGAATGTTGATCCAGAGGTGCCATATATCGATGCCGGTAGTCCCGAGATCATCAACTATCCGTTTATTCATATGACCGGTCATGGCAATGTGGTCTTCAATGCTGATGATGCATCCAACTTGCGTCGTTACTTGATTGGCGGTGGTTTTCTACACATATCCGACAATTATGGAATGGATAAATTCGTGCGCAAGGAATTGAAGAAAGTATTTCCGGAACTCGATCTCATCGAGTTACCATTCAGTCATCCGGTATATCATCAGACCTACATCTTTCAGAGTGGCCTTCCGAAAATTCATGAACACGATAAGAATGCGCCACAGGGATTTGGACTATTGTATGAAGGAAGACTTGTTGTTTTTTACGATTTCGAATGCGATCTCGGCGATGGCTGGGAGGACTTTGCTGTTCATAAGGACTCGGAGGAGGTGCGCGCAAAAGCTTTGCGTATGGGCGCCAATCTGCTTCAGTTTGCATTGATGGGAACGGAGGAAAAGTAAATTCTTGCGATGAAATCATTCGAAATGAATTTTGAGAATTGGTCGCGAACGGATCTCAAGAATTTTTTGGATGAACAATCCCATCGCTACAATACGAAGGCTTTTATTTCCAACGATCCTATTTCCATTCCACATCAATTTACACGTAAGGAAGACATTGAAATTTCAGCATTTTTGACGGCAACGATTTCGTGGGGCAATCGCAAATCAATTGTTGCGAATGCAAATAAGATGATGGTGTTAATGGATCATGATCCTTTTCAATTCGTGATGAATCATGACGCCGCTGATCTGAAGCGCCTTGAAAAATTCGTGCACAGAACGTTCAATGCGGTCGATCTGATTCAGTTCATTCAGTCATTGAAACATTTTTATGACCAAGCTGGAGGTATGGAATCTGTGTTCACACAAGGCATGATGGGACATACAAATACTGCAGCAGCCATCAGTGGATTCAAAGAAAAATTCTTCGAGGGCTTCCTCTCCTCCCGCAGCGACAAGCATGTTTCAGATCCCTCGAAAGGTTCTGCTGCCAAACGGATAAATATGTTTTTGCGTTGGATGGTTAGGCACGATAACAGAGGAGTTGATTTTGGTTTGTGGCACAACATTCCGATGTCTTCGTTATCCATTCCGTTGGATATACACACCGGCAACATTGCACGAAAACTGGGATTGCTTCACCGTAAACAAAATGACCGGAAAGCGGTTGAGGAACTCGACGCGCAACTCCGGTCATTCGATCCAATAGATCCTGTCAGATATGATT
>JAYTMF010000530.1:0-1254 GCA_043728755.1 Flavobacteriales bacterium | reverse complement strand
GTGATTTCAACCCGAACGAAGTTGTTTCAAAGATCAATGTAGCAGTGATAGATTTCAAAAACGATAATAGGGATGTACAAATAGCTATGACCGGAGAGGGTGAGGAACAGGCTGAAACTGCGGGATTCCTCGGCAAGGCATTGATGATTTCACTCTGCTTGATACTTCTGATACTCATCACACAGTTCAACTCCATTGGACGAACAATTATCATTTTGTCTCAGATCATTTTCAGTATTATTGGTGTACTGCTTGGACTTGCGATTTTCGGAATGGACATATCCATCGTAATGACGGGAGTGGGAATAATTGCCCTTGCCGGTATTGCCGTGCGCAATGGAATTCTGCTCGTTGAATTCATCGACATCAAACGAGGTGAAGGAATGAATCTGCACGACGCTATCGTGGAAGGATGTCGCATTAGAATGACACCTGTGTTGCTCACTGCCACAGCTGCGATATTGGGAATGATTCCACTGGCCATTGGCTTCAACATCGACTTTGTAACGATGTTCACAGAGCTCGATCCGAAAATATTTTTCGGTGGCGACAGTGTTGCATTCTGGGGACCATTAGCATGGACAATCGTATTTGGATTGAGCTTCGCCACATTCATCACGCTCATCCTCGTTCCTGTTCTCTATGAGATCAGCGAGACGACCAAAGAGAAAGTAATGCGCAGATTTGGCAAGACACCACAAATTGAAAAGCCTGAATCACCGGACTTCAATGGATAATTTTAACCCGTGAATGCATGACATTCGAATGAAATAATACCAATTGGACAAGTATAATAGTCCAATCTTTGCTTCGCCAGATTGAACTAAACACTTGTATCCATCGGCATTTACCACTGTATGATTTCTCAAAGATTGGCCTGTTTTATAAATCACAATGGTATAATACCGATTGGACAAGTATAATAGTCCAATCTTTGCTTCGCCAGATTGAACTAAACACTTGAATCCATCGGCATTTACCACTGTATGATTTCTCAAAGATTGGCCTGTTTTATAAATCACATTGGTATAAACTGCGAAAGAATCAAATTATAATTTGACTTTCTTAAGACGTCTCTGAACTTCCCGTTCTACTTGATCAAAGTTCGGCAAATTCTGTATTTGTTCACTCATCGAACTTTGCCAACGTACTTTGTATTGTGGTAATCGTTGCGCAAGCTTCTTAGGAAAATCGGCATGATTAAGTTTTTTACTTGCACATTTCTTTGCAAACTCGTTCATATGAAATTCAACA
>JAYTMF010000529.1:0-3674 GCA_043728755.1 Flavobacteriales bacterium | reverse complement strand
TTGTTGATCAGGAAATAGAATGTAAAACCTGCTACTACAAGAAGAATGCATGCGGCAATCGTCATCATGTAAAATTGAATTTTTTCGTATTGATTGAATCGAATTTCATAAGATTGTTTAACCTGGATTTGTTTGAAGTTGCACGGTCAAAAATGTGTTTTGTCATAACAAGTGCAATATGCATTCGCGAAGCAAGTTTATCACTCACAAACATTCCGCATAAATTTTCCAAAGACAATTGCACTGGTCATTTACTGCGCTATTCTTCTGCAAAAGGACGTCTACTGTCAGCAGGGATGGACTACCGATCAAATCAAACAAGCCAACACAGCAGACACCGTAAGCGCCTTAACACAAGTTGAAAAGGACGTCTTTATTCATCTCAACCTTGCGCGATTATTTCCCGCTGATTTCATCAAATATGAACTGAGCACCTATGCTGCGAATGACCGCAACGCAAGTACATTGAAGCAAATGCTCACAACAAAGCAGAAGTTGGTGGCGATCACTTGGAGTGCAGATATGCAGGCAACCGCAGCATGTCTTGCAGCCGAGCAAGGCCCGACAAAAAGGACAGGCCATCATAGAAAATCATGTGTGACGAACTATCACGGCGAATGCATTTCCTACGGCATGGAGACAGGACGCGATATCGTGATGCAATTATTGCTCGATTACAATGTGCCGGATTTTGGTCACAGAAAAATTTGCCTGGCGAATGACATGAATAGCATGGGCGTAAAAGATGGCCCGCATGTGTTGAATGGTAAGATGGCGGTATTGGATTTTCTGTGAGGCGCGGGTTGCTAACCCGCGTAGCAAGGTGTTACAATCTCGCATCATTGGCTGAAAGCCTTAGAGAGGTGCAGCCACGGGTTACAAACTAGCGCCATTGAAGAACCTCCCATACCTCATTTCCCCACTATGCTTCTCAGTTTGTAATTTAGCCTTCCGCAATTTGGTGCATTCTGAAGTTCGCCGGATATGTGACACACAAACTATCTATGAAGATCATCGTTCCAATGGCCGGCATGGGCAAACGCCTGCGGCCTCATACACTCACCACTGCCAAGCCGCTGCTGCCGATTGCCGGCAAGCCCATCGTTCAACGGTTGGTGGAAGACATCGTTTCTATTAGCCATCAGAAAATTGATGAGATCGCATACGTCATTGGTCGGTTTGGGGAAGAGGTAGAAAAGCACCTGTTATCCGTGGCGGAAGGACTCGGCGCAAAGGGTACCATTCACTATCAGGACGAAGCACTGGGAACAGCACACGCCATTTTGTGTGCGAAGAGCGCTCTGGAAGGCCCGGTAACCGTGGCTTTTGCCGATACATTGTTTCGCGCAGATTTCAAACTCGATACTTCCGGTGATGGCGTTTTGTGGGTGCAGAAAATTGATGACCCGCGTCAGTTTGGTGTAGTAGTGCTCGACAAGGATGGCGTTATTTCTGAATTTGTAGAGAAGCCTCAACAATATGTTTCGGACCTTGCGATGATTGGAATTTATTATTTCAATGATGGTGCAAGATTGAAGAATGAGTTGCAATATTTGATTGATAACAACATTACCAATAGTGGCGAGTACCAATTGCCCGATGCACTGCGCAACATGGTGAAGAAGGGCGCAAAGTTCTTGCCGGGCACTGTTACAGATTGGATGGACTGTGGAAATAAAGACGCCATGGTGGATACCAATTCGAAATACCTTGGCTACAACAGCGACAAGAATTGGGTGGCTGCGTCGCATAAGAATGAGAACAGCGTTGTGATTTCGCCATGCTATATCGGAGAAAATGTGGTACTGAAGAACAGCGTTGTGGGTCCCGGAGTTTCGCTAGGCGATGGCTCAATAGTTGAAAGCTCTGTTATTAAGAACAGCATCATCCTCCCCGGTGCGATGCTGCACGGTGTTAACATTGCCAATTCGATGATCGGCACCCAGGCAAAAATGATACGCCAACCGGATGACGTTAGCTTGGGAGATTATTCAGTGATAAAAGATTAAATGCGTTTATATAAAATCATTTGCTACACCTTTTTACTGTTGCTCATACAAGCATCGGTGACTTCCTGCAAGAAGAAAAAGGATACCACAGCTACGAATGTGCGCAAGGAGAGCGGTGAGGTTGAGCCCGATCAATTGCGTCCGGAGTTGGACACACGATTTCAGGAAAAATTCTTTCATGCGCAATTGGAGAAGGCCAAGGGCAATGTGCAACAGGCCTACAATCTGTTTCATGAAAGTTTGAAATTCGAACCGAAGAATGCAGCATCGCATTATGAAATAGGTCGCATTGATCTGAAGACACTCATCAATCCGGAGTTGGCTCTTTCTCATGCGAAGGTTTGTGTTGAGCAAGACAAAACAAATCCGTGGTATCACCTGCTGATGGGTGAATGTTATATGGGTCTGGCGAAATATGATCTCGCGGTGAAATCATTTCGCGAAGTAGCCAAGCTCAATCCCGATGATCCGGAAATACTTTATCAAATCGCGACAGCGCAGTTGTATGCAGGCAAGACCTCGGATGCCATAGCGACCTATGATGAACTGGAGCGCAAAAGTGGCCCCTACGAAGAGTTGAGTTTGCAGAAGCACCAACTTTATATGGAGATCAAGGACATCACTAAGGCCGGAATGGAATTGGAAAAACTGGCCAATGCATTTCCGGAAGAGCCACGCTATTGGGGAATGGCGGTGCAGTTTTATCAGAAGAACGGCAACGCAGTGAAAGCGGAAGAGGCCATGAACGAAATGTTGAAATCCGATCTGGAGAATGGACAAGTGCATTATCAGCTTTCGGAATATTATGCTGCAAAAGGGGAAGACAAAAAATCATACGATGAGTTGAAGCTCGCTTTCAAAACAACGGATGTTTCGATAGACCAAAAGGTGATGATACTGTTGAGGTATCTGACATTGACAGACATTAAACCTGAGTTTTTGCCGCAGGCTTATGAGCTTCTTGCACTCACCGACCAGACCTATCCCAACGAAGCCAAAACACATTCTATCTACGGCGATTTTCTTTACCGCGATGGACGTCGTGTGGAAGCATTGGCACGCTATCGCAAATCTGCCGAATTGGATGCGTCGAAGAAAATGATATGGGAGCAAATTCTGACGTTGGAATCGGAGCTTTCGGATTTCAAGTCGATGGCTGCCGACAGTCGCAAGGCTATGGAATATTTTCCGAGCCAACCTGAATTTTATTATTACAATGGCCTAGCGAATCAGCGCTTGCTGGAATACGATAAGGCGATCGATTCTTATTCCATCGGCAAGGAACTTGTAATCGACAACAAACAATTGTTGTCTCAGTTTTATTCCTCACTTGGTGAGACCTATCACTATCAGGGAAATCATGAAAAATCGGATCAGTCTTATGACGAATCTTTGCGCATTGAACCCGAGAATGCATTTGTGCTGAACAACTATTCTTACTATCTCTCGCTTCGAAAAGTGAAACTGGAAAAGGCATCACAAATGTCGAAGCGATCGAATGAATTGAGTCCTGGTCAGGCGTCTTTTGAAGATACTTACGCGTGGGTATTGTTTCAGGAAGGAAAATATGCTGAGGCGTTGATATGGATTGAGAAGTCGCTTTCACATGGAATCAAGAACGGCGAGTTGCTGGAGCATCAGGGCGATATATTGTTTCGACTCGGA
>JAYTMF010000528.1:0-5660 GCA_043728755.1 Flavobacteriales bacterium | reverse complement strand
ATCACTGAACTCGCAGCGACAAGTCCGAGATAATTGTGCGTTTGAAGTTTGGTGAGCAACATGCGCATAGCTGGCGACTCGACATAAAAACAACCCAGCGCCTCTGCTCTTCGCAGCAAATTATTGCAGTTCTCATCGTTCTTGAAAGCACTGATATTGTGAATATCGATATCACTTTTTTCAGGCTGATTGTATGCAAGAATTGAAAGTGTATCTTTTATTTTTCCCAAACCTCGCTGAGAAAGAATGTCCAGTTTGTTGATGGCGATATCCTCCGCTTGGTGCATGTCGAACTGAGCAGTTGGAAAACCCTTTGGCGGAAAAAAAGTCGCTCCATAATAATAGATCGGCTTTTCGGTGATGAGAATTCCGGCAGAGTGAATGCTGATATAATTCGGAAAATCTTTTAAATATCCAGCATACTGCAACACCAGTTTCTGATTTGAATCGAGATGAGAATAGGAAAATTTACTATCACTCAACATATCAATTTCACTTTTGGGCAAGCCAAAAACTTTACCCAGCTCACGTACGACAGCAGAATACTGAAATGTGCTGAAAGCGCCGAGTAGCGTCACATTTCGGAATCGTTCAAAGATGTAGCGTGTAATATTATCTCTGTCCTTCCATGAAAAATCAATGTCGAAGTCGGGCGGATTTTGTCGGAAGAGGTTGATGAATCTTTCGAAATAAAGATCAAGTTCGAGCGGATCCACGTCTGTTATGCGCAACAAGTAAGCGACCATGCTATTCGCACCGCTTCCGCGACCCACATAATAGAAATCCTTGCTGCGCGCATAGTTAACGATATCCCAGTTGATTAGAAAGTAAGAGACGAATTTTTTCTCTTTGATCAAATGAAGCTCCTTCGCAAGTCGCGTCATCACCGCCTCACCTGCATCGGGATAACGATATGTCAACCCATCCGCACACAATTTTTCTATCAGCTGATTGTCTTCATCTTCACTTCCCGTATAGTGCACTTGATTCTTATGTTGTTCGCCACCAAATCCAAAATCAATGCTACACTGTTCTAGCAATGCATCAGTGTTGCTCAAGATTTCCGGAAATTCCTCGAACGCCATTTTCAATTCATGTTTGCTGATCATGACATCTTCGGGATGACCTTCCTCCTGCTTCGATAATTTACTGAGCAAAGTATTGTTTGCTATGGCACGAAGAAGACGATGCGCATTGAAATCTCTTTTGTTGCGAAAGGTGGAAGTCTGCAAGCACACCAATTTCTCCAATTGATTTTTCCAGGGTGAAAAACGAAGTCGTGGAATATCGCGAACAGAAACTCCTATGAATTCATTGTCCTTTAGCTGCGCCATATCCGGCCATGGCATCAATCGCGACGACGTATTGAAAGGATATATCACAAAAGCATTTTGAAACGCGGGAGCCATTTTTTCAAAATCAATTTCATTGTGCAGATGTGTTGAAAGGAACTCGCAGATCTCTGCAAAGCCTTCATTGTTTTTCGCCAGCGCTACATATTGTTGCTGCACACCATTCCTAAAATCCACTCCTGCGACGGGCCTTATACCATGTTTAGGGGCGACACGCGCAAACTCAATGATTCCAGCCGTGCAATTGATATCAGTGAGTGGCACAGATGGATAACCTTTTTCACTTGCAAGCACCAGCAAATCTTTCGGCTCCATGGTGCCATATCGCAGAGAATAATATGTGTGGTTGTTGATCAAAATACAGTTGACGCCATCACAGGTCGCACTGCTCTCGAAGACATGCGGATCCTATATATTACTTTGCTCGCTTGGCGAATCTTATACCAATGTGATTTATAAAACAGGCCAATGTTTGAGAAATGATACAGTGGTAAATGCCGATGGCTACAAGTGTTTAGTTCAATCTGGCGAAGCAAAGATTGGGCTATTACGCTTGTCCATTCGGTAATATATTTAATCAAAAGGGTCACTGTCTTCTGTTGGCCAGCAATGGCGGCGCATCACCGTTGAATGGATTCCATCTACCTATCGACTTAGCCATCATTCCGCCGGCGCTCATCACGGCGCGGTCGCCATATTTCTCGCGCATTTTATCCATCGCCTGATAGAGGTTGATTCGTTCTTCGGTATCATCGAAAAGATTGATCTGATAGCCGCCGCCAACGAGGTGACTGAACTTCACACCGACGAGTCGCACGAGCAATCGTCTATTATAGAGTCTTTCAAAAAGCTCGAGCACTTTTGGAATGAGGATGTGATCCGCAGAAGTATATGGCAATCGGGATTGCAATGTCTGTGTCTGAAAATCGGAGTAGCGCAATTTCATTGTAATGCATGAAGTGAGTTTCTCACCGCGTCGCAACTGAAATGCCAGATTTTCCGCCATAGCCAGCAGGATGCCGCGCAACTTGACGATGTCGATCGTGTCCTTGTCAAATGTTCTTTCCGTGGAAATCGACTTCCGTTCCTGATAAGGTATCACGGGAGAATTATCAATGCCATTGGCCTTTTTCCAGATGTTCACCCCATTTTCCCCGAAGGCATTTTCCATGAGCTGAATGGGCATTTCCTGCACCGTGATGATCTTGCTCACGCCCATATTCCGCAGCGTCTGATATGTTTTATCGCCGACCATTGGAATTTTCTTGATGGAAAGCGGAGCGAGAAACCCCATCTCTTCACCTTTGAGAATCCTTTTTTCATTGTTGGGCTTGGCCTCACCAGTGGCCACTTTCGACACTGTTTTATTGGCTGAAAGTCCGAAAGAGATCGGAAGACCCGTTTCGCGGATAATTTTTTCGCGCAGCTCATGACCGAATTTATAGCAGCCAAAAAACTTATCCATTCCCGAAAGGTCACAGTAGAATTCATCGACTGAAGTCTTTTCGAAAACAGGCACTGCCTCTCTCACGATATCAGTGACCATGTCGGAATACTTCATGTAATTGCCGGAGTTACCACGAATGATAATGGCATCGGGACAGAGCTGTCGCGCGAGTTTCATCGGCATAGCGCTGTGTATACCATAGGTACGCGCTTCATAGCTACATGATGCCACTACTCCCCGATCGGAAGTGCCGCCGATGAGCACAGGTCTGCCGTTCAGTCTGCTGTCCATGAGACGCTCCACCGACACGAAAAAGGTGTCGAGATCCATGTGCATCACTGATCTTTCCTGCATGATAATAGCGAATAAAACATTAAGAAAAACTTTCGCCGAACGGCCCTATGCGTAGAGGTAATTCAGCTAACAAGTTTACTTCATTTTTCACGAAAATAAAAGGATTTTTTGCGTCAAAATTGCGCGTTCTGATTGTAAGGTATTTACACCGTCGATGCGGAAATGATGATCCCAAAAGCGCGAAAAGTCATGGCCCAGGGCAAAAGACCCGTTCTGAAATGTTTGAGGGTAAAGCGCAATTCAATGGTAATTTCGTCCACACAATATTTTCAAGATACATGATGAAAACAATATACACGGCATTAATACTCCTACAGATCACAACGATGATTCAGGCTCAAAACATGAGTCTCAAGATCAACGAGATCATTACGTCCAACCAAAATGGACAACTCGATGATTTTTTCGAACATGAGGATTGGGTTGAGATCTACAATCCTCCCGGAAATCCGATCACCAATCTCGCAGGATATTATATTAGCGATGATGCCACAAACCTGATCAAATGGCAGATCCCCGCCGATGACGCGGGCGTTACAACCATGCTACCCAATGCATTCATAGTATTGTGGATCGACAATGATTACAACAACGCTGTATCACAGGGGCCATTGCACAACGATGGATTCGGGCTCAACAGCGACGGAGAAACATTTTTACTGACAGCGCCCGATGGCATAACAGTAATCGACAGTATCTCCTACCCCATCATGGCACCGGATGTGAGCTATGGCCGAACATGCGATGGCTGCCCCACATGGCAATACTTCAACAACGTGACATACAAAGCTTCCAACGCGGAATTCCTCACCAACAATACGCTATTCATCAATGAAGTACAGACGGTGAATACATCAACATATGACGATCCGCAACATGAATATGATCAGTGGTTCGAAATTTATAATCCGAATACATTTCAGGTGAACATTGCCGGATATTATTTAAGTGTGAATGGCATTCCGACGCAGTGGCAGGTACCTTCTACGAATCCATATCGCACAGTCATTGCAGCAGGTGGATTCGGCTTGATATGGTGTGATTTTGATGTGGCAGATGACGCCCATCACGCACCATTTCCACTGGCGACATCGGGTGGCACTATCGTTCTCACCGGTCCGGTTGGAGGCACCACAATAGATTCATATACATATGGAGTGATAGCGGAAAACCAAAGTTGGGGCAGACAGAATGATGGCTCATCGACAAGTATTACCTTCAACATTCCGACACCAACGGTTTCCAATTCACTCTTTATTATACAGCCTCAAAATCTGTACATCAATGAAGTGCTTTCGGCAAATCAGAATGATACACTAGACAATTTCAATCAGTTGGAAGACTGGTTTGAAGTTTACAATCCAAATAATTTCCCTGTAAATCTCGCGGGCTATCACTTCAGCGATGATCCGGAGCGTCGCAGCAAGTGGATGGTTCCCACAACATTCCCCGACAGTGTAACAGTACCGGCTCATGGATGGCTATTGTTCTGGGCTGATGTTCAACAAAATCAAGGAGTGCGTCACGCGGGAATTCGACTGAGCAACAATAGCGAATACCTAAGTCTGGCAAGTCCTGATGGATTCACACTTGCTGATGAAATCGAATGGGGTTATATCGCGCCTGACACATCCTATGGGCGATCCATAGACGGTGGACCGAATTGGATCTTGTTTGTTGGCACTACTCCGGAATACAGCAACAACGCCGGGATGATCAATATCACTGAAACGGAATTAGCGGCACTTCATGTATATCCGAATCCTGCACACGACTTCATTCAGTTTGGTGAAAGAATGAATATCGCTGTTTATACTATCACAGGAACACTAATAGAAAAACACAACAACATCAGCAACTTGAATATGAGCGCTTTTGCTGCTGGCATTTATATCGTTAGAAATGATCGCGGACAAACAGTTCGTATATCGAAGTATTAATAAATACTGGCCACAAAGATTCAAAGACACAAGGTTGCACAAAGTTTATTTGTGATGAAAAACAAAAAAAACTTCTTTGTGAAGCATTGTGTTTTGGTGCCTTTGTGGCAAAGGACATGAAAAGCATAACCGTCTTCTGCGGCGCAAGCATCGGCATCGATCCTATACATAGAGATCACGCAATTGCCCTTGGAAAATACCTGGGTGAAAACAAACTTCGACTCATTTTCGGTGGAGGAAAGATAGGAATGATGGGCGCCGTGGCAGATGCGACCCTTGCTGCCGGCGGAGAGGTCATTGGTGTCATTCCCACATTTCTCAAAACAAAAGAAGTCGCACATGACAATCTCACGGTGATGCACACAGTGAAAACCATGCATGAACGAAAGATGCTCATGCATGATCTCGGTGATGGCGTTCTCGCTCTTCCCGGTGGATTTGGGACGCTTGAAGAACTATTCGAAATGCTCACTTGGGCACAACTTGGATTGCATCCAAAGCCAATTGCACTGCTCAACATCAACGGATATTTTAATCACCTTCTATTCTTTATGGACCACATGGTAA
>JAYTMF010000527.1:0-2939 GCA_043728755.1 Flavobacteriales bacterium | reverse complement strand
CACCGCCGACCATGATGATCAATCGCTGCCATGCCGGCTTCGCACGAAACTCCCATGGTTGTGGAGGTTTTGCCATCTGCTCCTTATCCATGCTCTCGTCTACCATTCCGGAAATTTTTACATAACCGCCAAGTGGCAACCAGCCAATACCGTATTCGGTATCTCCTATTTTTTTCTTTAAGACTGAAAAATACGGGTCGAAAAAAAGATAGAATTTTTCTACCCTTGTCTTGAACAACTTCGCGGGAATAAAGTGGCCTCCTTCGTGGAGGATGATGAGTATGGAAAGACTAAGAAGTAATTGAATTGCGAAAATCATCTTTGTTGTTGTGATTGGCGAAAGTAGTCAGTGTGACACCTTCATGGTTGTTCATTTATGATTTGTTCTGCAGCGATAAATATCTCATCACATACTTACCTATTACATCGAATTCGAGATTCACTTTCTTTCCCGGCTGAAGATTGCGGAAGGTAGTGTGCTCGAAGGTGTATGGAATGATGCAAACGGAAAAATCTTCACTTGAAGAATCAACAACTGTAAGGCTCACTCCGTCTATGCAAATACTTCCTTTAGGAACAGTAACCATGGCTTCATCTTCTGTGTAGGTAAAGAAAAATTTCCACGATCCGTTCTCCATTATTTTTGAGACGCAAGTGGCTGTTGTATCCACATGTCCTTGCACCATATGTCCATCCAGCCTGTCATTCAATCGGAGGCATCGCTCAAGATTTACTTCATCCCCTGTCTTCAATAAACCAAGACTCGTTTTGTTCAATGTCTCATTGATGGCTGTCACGCGATAAGCATCCGGCTTCAGCTCAACTACCGTGAGACACGCGCCATTGTGAGCAATGCTCTGGTCTATTTTCAATTCGTTGAGAAACGACGCAGAGATCCAAAAATCAATATTCCCTCCATTGGAAATGATACGCTCTACTCTTCCAAGTTCTTCTACAATCCCTGAAAACATTGCTTTAGATTAATTGCCGTTGGTGGGTTTCTTCGCATCTATCATCCGAATGGTGCCAGTGAATTCTTCCGTCACTATGCCGGACAGTCGAATTGTATTCACCTTGATGGTGTAATAATAAACTCCATCGCTCGACAAATTGCCGGAGTCTTTGTTCAACCCATTCCATTCGATATCCGGATTCGCGGTTTCAAAAACAACATTGCCCCAGCGGTTATATATTTTCAATTCAATACTCGCCACATAGCGGTATTCGAAAGGAATAAATAAGTCATTCAGTCCATCACCATTGGGTGAAAAAATATTCGGCAAGAAATAGATCGGACAATTGTCAACGCAAACAATATTGGAAAATGCACTTTCATTTTGATGATATAAACCATCCGGCCACAGATTGAGTGAGTCCAATGCTGTTACAGCAAAACAACCTGCTATGCTGATTGGAATGTCTGTGTCCGTATAAATGAATGTGGTATCACTCGATGAACTCATGGTGTACAGCAATTGCAACGGCTCACCTTGAACCGGTGCGTAGTACACGTTGTAAAACGTGACATCACTCGCGCAGCCATCAGGGCCATTGCTCCATGCTAGTTCATCCACTGCTGCTGAGCAGTCATGCTGCACAACAAGATTTGGCGGACATGGAGGAGTTTGATCATAGGGTTGTGAGCACGACTCCTGGCTCCAGTTGAAAATCGGATCAGGTACATCGTTGGCATAAAAAGAACCTACAGCCAATACTTTGTAACAATACTCTTCATTGTTCACCAGATTCAAGTCCGTGTAGTTTTGAGTTGAAGATGTCCCGATCTCTGTGAAACCAGTATCTCCCGGCCCACGACGGTAGATATGGAAGAGATAATTCATCCACGGGACATTGGAACTCATGTTGAGTTCCATTTGATTGTCTCCGGGCACCAGATGTAGGAAGACGGAAGAGGCCAATGAAGATGTGGAGATCATGCTGTCGATCGCCGATTTATAAATTTCAACGCGATAGCGATGCTGCAATTCCTCCGTATTCAATATTTGATGCACAAAAGTGGTATCACCTGCAGCAAGGGTTGCAAATTCATTCGATTCAAATACCAACAGATCCGGATTGGAATTTCCTGAAGTGTGAAATAATTTGTATTTGTAGGGCCCGGGAAAAGCTACAGTGTCCATGTCTGTAGGCTTTGACCAGTGTATCGTGTCGATACCCGATGCAATATCCGTAAAGCCCACGCTCACTTTTGTCATCACCGGAATTTCCTTTTTTATGGTGTCGCAAAATTCTTCACTTGCATAGCTGAGGGCACCATCCGGCCAAACAGTCACCACCATGTAGCAATAAATTCCACCGTAATAAACATTGTTGTCTGTGTATGAATTGCTGTTGGCACCTGTGGTGTTGCCGATATAAGAGTAGCCCGTATAGGCCGGCACACCCAGCTCGCAGACATCGGGTACAAAGTTGAATAAATTATTGCGCCGGTAGATGAGGTATTGAACGCTGTTCAACTCAGAATTTGAAAATGAATCGTAACAAGGTGTGACATTCCATGCGAGATCCATGTGATTGCCATCGGCTGTCGCGGCGGGATTCTTAACTGATGGCGCCACTACTGTAATACTCATCGTTTCTACATCACTCAGTGGAATATTTCCCTGATCGGTGGCAATAAATGAAACTTGATAAGGCTGCAGTCGCACCTCTTCACATCTAGGAACCCATGAAAAAATTCCGGTATCTGGATTGAAATTCGCCACGTGCTGCACCTGCGTCAAAGGTCCGCCAAGTGCTTGCACACTCACACTGATAAGTGGTCCGTTCGGATCGAAATAACTGATCTGGAATTGAAGAAGTGAATCGGCAGAAATGCAGAAATCAGGAATTGGGTTGATCACCGGAGGAACATTGGCGCAATTCACAACGGTGATCTGCATATCTCTTTCTACCGAACCAACGAAAATTCCATTGCG
>JAYTMF010000526.1:0-1576 GCA_043728755.1 Flavobacteriales bacterium | reverse complement strand
AGAGCGAGTGAAGTGTTATTTCTTGTTGGGTTCAGTGAAAAATTATATACCGATTAAGTGAAGAATGAAAGTGTAGCATACGAAATGATGACGACTGAAAATATAGAAGAGATTATTCCGGAAAAGGATGTGATGTGGAAGCGTTACTTCATGCACATATCCTATGACGGAACAGAATATCACGGCTGGCAACGCCAACTGACAGGGAATACAGTGCAAGAAGAAATAGAAGCGGCATTGCGCAAACTATTGCGTCAGGAAAGAATCATTTCTGTTGGTTGCGGAAGAACGGATGCCGGTGTTCATGCAAGGAATTTCTTTCTCCATTTCAATGCGGAAAAACCGATTGAAAATATTGAAGAAATATTTTTCAAGCTCAATATGATGCTGCCTAAGGACATTGGATTGTTTGATCTATGGCTAGTAGATAATCTCGCACATGCAAGATTTGACGCCATAGAAAGGAGCTACGAATACCATATGCATCAGGTCCGTGATCCCTTTGTGCAACGCTACTCTACCTTTTTTCCATGGAAGTTGGATGTCGACAAAATGAACCAGGCCGCTGCAATACTTCTAGAATACAAAGACTTCGCAGCCTTCTGCAAAACAGGCGGTGGCAACAAAACGACGCTTTGTGATCTTCGTCGGGCTGAGTGGATACGCAAAGGAAACAAACTCGTTTTCCACATCACTTCCGATAGGTTTCTTCGCAATATGGTTCGATCAGTGGTTGGAACACTTGTGGCAGTTGGTCGCAATAAAATGAATCTGGAAGAATTCAAAAAGGTAATCGAGAGTGGCGACAGGAATGAAGCCGGTGACAGCATGACCGGCCGTGGATTGCACTTAACGGAGATCTTCTATCCCGGTATGTCATGCGAATACGAGCCCAAACTTCCTGTGGAATAATGTACATTCATAAATTAATTACTAGCTACAAAAATCTAACACCATTTTCAATCTTATGAGCGCACTTCAAATAAAAATAATACAACTTCAATTTCTCGTATTGGCAACAGCGACATCCACTCATTGCTTTTCACAGGAAAACATTTCGAATGAAATGCTGGAACTCAGTATTTCAGGTCATTGCATAAGCTATCCCAACACATGGGAGCCGGATACAAGCGGAAGTATGGGATCGGTTTTCTTTTTGCATTCACCTCTGCTTGATGAAGAAGACCAATTCAGTGAGAACATCAATCTCGTTGTTCAAAACCTTCCAAAGAAAGGCATGAAATCAAGTGCCTACTTGGATCTGACTTTGAAGGGAATAAAAACGTACCTGACCGATTATACTATCATCGAGAACAAAAAAACGAAGAAGAACGGAAAGCAATGTTACGTGCTGGAATATGCCGGAAGCATGAACGATTTTGAGCTACACTTCCTTCAATACATCTGGGTTCAAAAAGACAAAGTTCAAATTCTTACATTCACAGCACAAGGACATTCATTCGAATATTACAGGCTATTGGCTACCCAAATCATGGAGTCCATGAAATCTAAATGCTGACAGATTGAGCAAAAGCGGAAAGGCATTTGATGTCAAAATATTTTTGAGACTTTATAG
>JAYTMF010000525.1:0-4669 GCA_043728755.1 Flavobacteriales bacterium | reverse complement strand
GGATGATTTTACTGTTTCAAAGTGATGCCAAGGTAGGAAGTGATTGGCACCAACGATTTTAATCAGAGTGCTTTTTTTGCTGTTGTGCAATCTCTTCATTGCATAGGATGCATTGCCGAATGGCACAAGAGGATCCTTTGTGCCATGTGTGATGAGGACTTCGCAAGTGATGTTGACCCAACATGGTTCCAGCATCTGAATGTCTCTTTTGAAGTTGTAGATCTCATCATTGCTTCTTCGCAAATAGGCCCGTAAAAATTTTCTTATTGGATGTGTCTTGAAAATGTTATACCAATGTGATTTATAAAACAGGCCAATGTTTGAGAAATCATACAGTGGTAAATGCCGATGGATACAAGTATGTAGTTCAATCTGGCGAAGCAAAGATTGGACTATTACACTTGTCCAATCGATATTAGCGTGTTGTTGAAATTGGCGTTGTAGAATAAATACAGTTTTCCGTCAATAATTTTGAAAGTTTCAGGATCAATTTCAACTTTCTGACTCGAATTGTCCATGGCATAAGCGCACCAACCACCATATTGAGGTTGAAATTTTTGCTGTTCGCGTGTGAACAGATCTTTCGTGAATGATGAAGAACAATAGTAAATGATTCCTTCCACCTTGACGGAGAATTCATTCTTCCCTTTTACCGCTTTGCCAAATTGAAATTACGCAACGGGATTATATCCATCAATAGCGATGTTGTTTGTGATGCTGTCATTCGACCTGAATTCAGATGTTCGACCGAAGTTGGTCATTGTTGAGATGAAAAAAAAAATAACCAATGAATAACTCAGGGGGTTCATCCGTTTTTTTAAATGAGACGATAAATCAAATTCAATCTGACATCCGGTGTCAGGATTATTTATTGATTTGGTGTAAGGTCACTGAGTTGAGTGGATATGATCAATGCTTGCGTCTTGCATAACGTCTTGATTTTCTAACGCTGCATTTCAGGTTGGTTTGATCGCCGTCAGAGGCCTTCATGCGATGCTTCCCCCATTTCTGAGCCTTCGCGTTTGTGCGCTGATGTCCTTTGTAATCGTATCCTTTTGAAGATGATTGTGCAATGGCCAATTGGAATGAAAGACAAAAAGCGGAGAGCAAAACTATTTGAAGGAATTTTTTCATCTTGTCTTAAAACAATTGGAGTTCGTATTTATTGCTCATACCATTTTTCTGATAGGATGTTGGGAATCTCTAGCCAAAGTGTTTAATATACCTTGCCCCGAAGTCGCATTGGGATGAGTGGTTTTTTACGTCGAATCATTTCCCTTAGTTTCGCCATACAAAAATAAATTAACCCCAAAATGAATCTAAGAAATTTTGTACTGATTGGCGCTTTGAGTGCAGGAATTATCGCTTGCAACAATGAGCCAAAAAAAGTTGATGCACCCAAGCAAGAGGTAAGTCAACGCATTGTTGGCGCCGATGGTCACCTATATCAAAGTGAACAATTCGCTGATTTGCGCGTTCTTCATTATTACATCCCGCAGTGGGATAGTCTTGATCTGAAACAAAAGCAACTCGTCTATTTCTTGTATGAAGCGGGATTGGCAGGTCGCGATATCATGTATGATCAGAATTGTAAGTACAATGTCGAGATCAGGAATATTCTGGAAAATGTGTACACCAATTACAAGGGTGACAAAGGCGAGAAAAATTGGAAGGCACTTGAGTCATATCTCAAACAGATATGGGCGCACAATGGTATTCATCATCATTATGGCAACAATAAATTGACACCGGATTTCACGGAAGCCTATTTGGACGAGGCCATGAAATCGGTCAATGCCGCATTGAGTGCAGAAGCGAAACGAGCGATTTTCGACAGTTCGTTTATGGCCATGAAAGTGGAAAGCGATACCCTCAAAGACCTTGTTGCATCGTCTGCCGTGAATTTCTACGAAGGTGTAACCACAAAAGAAGTGGAAGATTTTTATGCTGCAATGCGCAAACCTGGTGACAGATCTCCTCTTGAATATGGCCTCAACAGCAAACTGGTGAAGGAAAATGGAGTATTAGTTGAAAAGAAATGGATGGTTGGCGGTATGTATTCGCCGGCAATTGAGCAGGTGATTATGTGGCTGACGAAAGCGGAAACAGTAGCAGAAAATGACAAGCAAGCTGCAGCTCTGCGTCATTTGATTGAATATTACAAAACAGGCGATTTGCAGAAATGGGCCAACTTCAATATTGTTTGGACAAAAGCAATTGAAGGCGATATCGATTTTATTCAAGGCTATGTAGAGACATACAACGATCCGATTGGTATGCGCGGATCTTATGAAAGCATCGTCGAGATCAAAGATTTTGAAGCATCAGCGCGCATGAAGGTGATGATGGACAATGCACAATGGTTTGAAGATAACAGTTCAACGTCAAAGGAATTTAAGAAGGAAAAAGTGGTGGGTATAACATACAATATTGTCAATGTTGTGGGTGAAGCCGGTGACGCCAGTCCGCAAACGCCTATCGGAGTAAATCTTCCGAATGCCAATTGGATTCGTGCTACACACGGAAGCAAAAGTGTAAGTCTGGGCAATATCGAAGAATCGTACGAGAAGGCGAGCGGCTCAAGTTTGTTGTCGGAATTCGCTCACGATGAAGAGGAAGTCAGGATGGCAAAGGAGCATGGCGCATTGGCCGGTAAACTGCACACCGCCATGCATGAAGTAATTGGTCACGCAAGCGGCAAGATCAATGAAGGTGTTGGTCAGCCACGTGAGACATTGAAGAATTATGCAAGCACGATAGAAGAAGGTCGCGCTGATTTGGTGGCGCTTTATTTCATTCTGGATCCAAAGCTCGTAGAGTTGGGATTGATGCCGACAATTGATGTAGGCAAGGCTGAATATGACGGATACCTGCGCAATGGATTACTTGTACAATTGCGCAGAATAGGTGAGGGAAAGGACATTGAAGAAGCACATATGCGCAATCGCGCATGGATCAGCAGATGGTTGCTTGAGAAAGGAATGGCGGATGGAAGTATTGCTGAAATAAAGCGTGAAGGCAAATTATACTATGATATCAAAGACTATGATAAGATTCGCGTGAATGTTGGTCAATTGTTGAGCGAGGTGCAGCGTATCACAAGCACCGGCGACTTCGCAGCGGCTGCAGCTTTGGCAGATAACTATGGTAAGAAAGTGGACCAGGCGATCCGCAAACAAGTGGTGGATCGAGGTGCGAAGTATAATATTGCACCATTCAATGCAATGGTAAATCCATTGCTGACTGCTGTGAAAGACGCAGCAGGAAATATCACCGATGTAAAAGTGTCATACCCAGAAAATTTTACAGAACAGCATTTATACTACGGAAAGAATTATTCATTCCTTACCGGTAAGTAAGATTTTTATTACAAATGAAAAGGCTGTCCATTGGGCAGCCTTTTCTTATTTATTGAATTTTTTATTTGTGGATTTGTTGAATTATGATCAACGTCTATGTTAGATTATTAATGTGCGCGTTGCAATTGATTTGGTGCCCAACGAAACTGCCTGATGTCCACCGCTTACTTTTCACGAACTTGCCCGGCGCAACTTATCATTGATCGCCTTCCCAATTCCCACATTCGGTACCCATTCAGCGAGGATAATTTCGGCATCGGAATTATCTAATTCGCGTAATGCAGCGAACAAATTTTTGGCCGCTTCGGAGAGATCTGCTTTTTCGGAAAGGATATAATTGCGGTATCGCAGATATTCATCTTCAAAACTTAGGATAGCTAGTTTTTTTCCGGAATGTTTGGCGAGTAGATTTTTGATGACACCGACTATTATTTTTTTATGTGGAGCATAATGACTGAGCAACATCCCCGGGGCCTGCGGATTTGAACCACTTGTCGTCATCACTGTTACTTCACCAATGCAAGCCGTGATCTGTTCTTCAGTGATACCACCCAACCGGAGAATGACAGGTATGTGGGAAGTGCAATCCACAATGGTGGACTCAAGGCCAACACGACAATTTCCGCCATCGAGTATCATCGGTATTTTTTCGCCCAATTGCTTCATCACGTGTTCGGCTGATGTCGGCGAAATATATCCGAATGGATTCGCGCTGGGCGCTGCAAGCGGAAAGTCCAGTTGACCTAGAAGTTCCTGCGTCATGCCGTGATCGGGCATTCTGATACCGACCGTGTCAAGTCCGGAAGAGACGATGTCAGGTATGATGTCCCTTTTCTTAAGCACCAAGGTCAATGGTCCCGGCCAGAATTTTTTCGCGAGTGTTTCCGCTTTCGATGGAAAATCGAGAACAAGGTCGTGCACCTTATCTAGTGAGGAAATGTGCACAATGAGCGGATCGAAATGAGGTCTGTTTTTTATGGAAAAAATTTTCACCACAGCATCGGCATTCAAGGCATTGGCAGCAAGTCCATAGACAGTTTCTGTTGGAATAGCCACGACTTCACCTTCTCTGAGAAGAGTTGCTGCCTGTACGATATTTTTTGAGATAGTTGCGCTCAAGATTCAGCGATAAACTTCTAGTATGCAATGATAAGCAGACAACGCTTTGCAGCGGAAGGAAGTTCGCGGTTTTGGAGCAATGAACTGTCAACTTAGTGCGAGCTAAATAGAAGCTATAATGTAAAATTAACAACAGAGCGAAGGGTCTGGCTTGTTTGGTTTCATATTTATACCGTTTGGACTATTACACT
>JAYTMF010000524.1:0-1710 GCA_043728755.1 Flavobacteriales bacterium | reverse complement strand
AAGATGCCACGAACTTCCAAATTCCATAAAAAGGTTGAAAATATTTTCAACAAGGCCTGATTCTCATGCTTCGACCGTGCCGATAATACCCATGTGATTAATAAAACATGCCACTGTTTTATTAATCACATGGGTATAAACTGCGAAAGAATCAATTCGTTATTCATCAAACACATTGACGTCCATGCCATGCAATTTTACTTTTGGAATCACACGAGGTTCCTGTAGATTAAACTAGAATTCGCGCAATAACCCAATAACCCAATAACCAATAACCAATAACCAATAACCCAATAACCAATAACCTGTTTTATAAATCACATTGGTATAAAGTGTGCGAGATAAGATTCAAAAATTCCTTGAACGCCAGAATACGCTGCAACCTCTTCTCCCCAACTTTTAATCCTGACTCATTATTCAGTAATACCAGTGCCCCGCACTACCCTAAATCCTCGCCACGAATCACACAAAAAAAAGAGCCGTCACTTCCGTGACAGCCCCTTTTTATTTTCTCTTCTTCACCGAACAATTTCCGGAAAAGTGCGCGACTCATGATTACATCATGCCGCCCATTCCACCACCCATAGGAGGCATAGAATGAGCACCTTCTTCTTTCAAATCGCTGATCACACACTCCGTGGTGAGCAACATTCCTGCAATTGAAGCAGCATTCTCAAGTGCTACACGAACAACTTTCGTTGGATCGATTACACCTGCCGCGATAAGGTTTTCGAAAACATCCGTGCGGGCATTGTAACCGAAGTCATCTTTGCCTTCACGCACTTTGTTAACGACTACTGCGCCTTCGCCACCGGCGTTGGCAACGATCTGACGAAGCGGCTCTTCTGTAGCACGCATGATGATTGCAATACCCGTTTGCTCATCGTCGTTAGCACCTTTCAGTGTATCCAACGCTTTGCTCGCACGGATCAACGCTACTCCACCACCGGCAACAATTCCTTCTTCCACTGCTGCGCGGGTTGCATGCAATGCATCGTCTACGCGGTCTTTCTTTTCTTTCATTTCAACTTCGGTAGCAGCACCGATGTACAGAACAGCAACACCACCTGCAAGCTTTGCAAGTCGCTCTTGCAATTTCTCACGATCGTAGTCTGAAGTTGTCTTATCAATCTGTGCTTTGATTTCAGAAATGCGCGATGTGATTGTCTCTTTGCTTCCTGAACCATTTACAATGGTTGTATTGTCTTTGTCCACAGTGATTTTCTCTGCGCGGCCAAGATCTTCAAGTGTGGCATTCTCCAATTTCAAGCCTGTCTCTTCGCTGATCACTTGTCCTCCGGTGAGAACAGCGATGTCTTGCAACATGGCTTTTCTGCGATCTCCGAAACCAGGTGCTTTTACTGCAGCTACTTTCAGTGCGCCACGGATCTTGTTCACCACAAGCGTAGCCAATGCTTCTCCATCCACATCTTCAGCGATGATCAACAACGGACGGCCGGTCTGTGCTGATTTCTCCAGTATGGGAAGAAGTTCTTTCATTGTGCTCACTTTCTTATCATAAATAAGTATGTAGGCATTCTCAAGATCAACTTCCATGTTCTCCGCGTTCGTTACGAAGTAGGGTGAAAGATATCCACGGTCGAATTGCATTCCCTCAACAATCTTTACATCTGTCTCCGTGCCTTTTGCTTCTTCTACTGTGATAACGCCTTCAATGCCCACTTTTGCCATGGCATCAGCGATCAATGT
>JAYTMF010000523.1:0-10112 GCA_043728755.1 Flavobacteriales bacterium | reverse complement strand
AAGATGCCACGAACTTCCAAATTCCATAAAAAGGTTGAAAATATTTTCAACAAGGCCTGATTCTCATGCTTCGACCGTGCCGATAATACCCATGTGATTTATAAAACATGTCAATGTTTTAGAAATCATTCAGTGGTATTACTTTAGGGCACTTCATAAGACAGATTTTTAGAAGTACCCTGAAGTTGGTTTACTCATAAAAAAATCCCCGTTCATTTTTTGAATGCAACGGGGACTTTAAAAAGTTGAACCCTGTGTTATCTGTTTCCGACGATCACAGGTATTTGTACCAGTGCGCCGTTCGCATTGATCAGTTTCAAAATGTAATATCCTTCACTCAGATTATTCATACCGAAAGGTATCGTTCCCTGCACATTGTTTTGTATTGATATTGTTCTTCCACTTGCATCAAGTAATTGTGTTGACCACATTCCGGATGGCAGCCGAACAACACTGTTTTCATTAGTTGGATTTGGGAATATCACGGGGAGGGCTCCGAGTGATTCTCTTACACTTGTTACCAGTAGTTCAGCAGATCCCACACAATCAAATTCGTTGGTGACCACCACAGAATAAATGCCATCAGCCACTGGTGTGTATTGATTGTTGTTCGCTCCTTCGATCACATAGAAATTGTATGACCATATATAGCTTCCTACAGCGGATGTGCTCAATTGTCCGTCAGAGAAAACAAGATCAACCTCCGGATTTGGATGAACAATCACGTTCGTCGAACTGGTCACCTGACACAATGGATTGGTCAGGGTCAATTCAAGATTGTTGTCACCTGTTTGCAATTCAGCGAGTGTAATTTCATTTTCCGTAGAAAAAGGTGTTCCATTCAAACTCCACGAAATCATGTCGACATAAGGAGTGAAATCACTTGCTTCCACGAGCTCTCCTTCACAGTGAGAAGAACTGCCGTTGAGGACGCTGAGTACCGTGCAATCATACACGGTATGCCACGTCTCGTTGGTAATCACGGGTTCGTTCTGATCGAAATAAATGGCCGCGGAGTTGTAAACCACGTCACCCGGTTGGACATCGTTATTCGTGGCAATTCGATAGATCAGATAACCGTGACTTTCAGGTTCGTTGTTTACTGAATCTGCGAGCATGATGTTGTTGAACACAAACTTAACCATTCCGTCAGGATGCACTTCAGTGACATAATCATGCGATGCAAACACAGGCTCGAATGTGCTTAGATCAAGGTGTTCCATATCTATCATGTCTTCGATATAGACATCTTCAGCGGGGGCATTTCCTGTATTCTGGAATCGAATGCGATAAGTTATTTCGGTATCCGCAAGAATTAAATGTGGCTCGGCATAACCCTCAGGGAATGCGGCTTTATCATTTGGGTCAAATGCACAAGTAATAGTTGGATTAATCGTCCAAGTGTTTTCGTAAATGACTTCATTCAGGTCATTGTACAATACAAGTGTAAATGTCATGGGAAATGACTGACCAATCATCGTTGTTCCCGGTCCGTCGATGTGAACATTGTAAGCGATTTGCGTTCCCGGAGCCTGATTAACGACATTCCAAGTAACGATTCCATTCTCATTGGTGGTAAATGTTGTCCCATCGTTGGCGGCAGAGAAAGTAAGTACCTCACCACCACTCATTGTAAGCGTGCCATTCAATGCTGCGTTGCCTGTGTTGGCGATCCATACACCCGTATTCAAACCATTCTGACAGTGCAATACACCACTCCATGAACTCAATCCGGCGTTTGCATTATAAAAAGGTGTCGTTGATTGAATGGGAATACTTATGCATCCCGGTACCGTAACCGAGATCGGATCACCGGAAGTGTATGCTTCATTGTCACCCGCAAACTGAACGGTGTACACACCGGCTTCCAACTCCGGCAGATAAAAAAATCCGGCGCTATTCGTAAAGACGGTAACATCCGCTTCAACTATATAAACAGGTTGATTATTCAATCCGGGCTCCGCGAATGTTCCGGTTCCTTGAATTCCATCACCGTTGAGATCATTGAATAGAACTCCCGTTAAACCAATCGGATCTCCTGAAGGAATATTGAATGTCTGTGTAAATGAGCATCCTGTTGAATCTGTTACTACAACATATTGAGGACCTGCCGTGAGATTACATACAAGTCCGGGTAGAGTACCATTAAATGTCGTTCCCGGAGAATTAGCGCCTAAATAAAATGTGTATGGCGCAACACCACCTTCCACACTGAGATATGCGCAACCGTCATTTAGACCACAACCACTGGAATTTTGAACGACTTCAGCAGTGATGATCATATTTGATCCAATGAAGGGGAAACATTGAGATTCTTCTGTGACGATTTCGTTAGCAGAATTGAGTCCGATAACGTCGAAACAGATCTCATTGATTCCGGCGGCTGTATTGGGTACCCATAGTTGAAATGCTGAACTTTCGAATGTTTGAAATCCTGTAGTGCCGGAACTAGTAGTCCAATTGACTTGAATGTTGGTCACTGTTGGACATGTCGAATTGCCGGAAAGCATAGCACCATTGTTAGTCGTTCCTGAACAAGGACCAGTAGCGGAGAAATTAAGCACTGTTGTGCATTGGGACTGGCTTTGCGAGAATGCAAAAGCAAAAAACAGAACCAAAAGAGAGTGAAATGGTTTCATATAATTAAGGTGTATAAGAAGAAGACAATACTCACCGACTTTGGGTTGCTTGACGGCTCATAAACACCCGTTGAACGCAAGTGTTCTGCCCCGGCAGCATCTATCGTTTAAGCTTTTCTATAGCATTGCGGAGCGAATTTTCAATGTCCGGTTTGAACTTCTTTTGAATTCCAAACCTACCAAAATATCCGGCACTCTCGTAACCACCTTCTTTGATCTGTGATTCTGTCGGCAGATATCCGAAAACCTCATCCGCATATCCTGTGAGAAAACAAAATTTCTCGTCCAAATGTGGTCGTAATTTTTCGTAGTAAGCCGAAACCACTTCTGCAGAAATAAAAACCATAGACAAATCTTCGCCAAACCGGATTTTTCTGAATGAAATATCAGAGATTGTTTCTGATTGAAGGCCGAGAAAATCACTCAATGAATACGCATCAAGTTTTACTTGAAAGTTTTGAGTGTTGATCGTTTGAGTTGGCGTGTGGCAGATTTTCCGCAACTGTGATACCACATTTCCACTCCACTGTTTGTATTGTTCGGTATTTTGAAAGCGATAATATGATTTTGGATAGGACCAACCTGCCCAATTGCACCAACGAACATAGAAGTTCGGAGGAGTAATTGGCGCTGCTCTTACATCGCCGGCTAATCCGGGCAAATACACAATCGCCATTTCGGAATTACTACAATCTGAACGCATGGCATCTCTTGCTGCTCCCGGGAATTCTGAACTGATTAAATCTCTTTCGAACAAGTTCGTTGGATGGCATGGAAAGGACCAAACCATGCCCAAAGTAGATTCATCTATTTTACTTTGAATGCGCAAAACATCCATCACTTCATGTTTTACACCGGCTGATTCCGGTTCCATCGCTATAAAAGGGGTGAAGATTTTTTTTAGCGATCTCACTCTCCTGCGTCTGCTTGATGTAAGGTTGTTCGAATTCCCTGATTGCCATTTCAATTCTATTTCAGTGAAATCTTTTTTACTTAGTTCTGTGACACCGGCGTTGATCGATTGCATAAGAAATGCTTCATATTCCTGGTTTGCACCTCCCAACTGTGGGCGATTGTTTTCAATAGCAGGAGCGAAATGTGTATGCGTCGCGATTAGGATGATTTGATCATCCGGAACATGACCATATATGCTGCGGATCATTTCTGCTGTTGATTTCAAAATAGGCGCAGTGATGAACAACGTATCAATGCCAATCATGAAAAGGATGATATCGCCATCCCGCCAGACCATGATATTCAATTCGAGACGACTGTTTATGCCACGACTTTCTACCCTCGAGGGAAATCCAATAATATAAACGGGACCTTCAGGCGTAATGTCCACCCTGACCGATTTGAACTCCATACTTACTTCGCAGTGCTTGATTGTGCTTCAAATATACCGCATGACGGACGGTGTGTTTTTCAAATTAGGATGAACACGACTTGGGGACGGCATTCTTGTGTTTCGGCGATTTAATCTCCGGGTTCAATGGGTGTAATGAATTCTACAATCATTCAAGTGAAATCATCAGTTACTTATTTCTGTGCCAATGAATTTGAATCGATCAAATTTACATTACTTCTTGTTTTTATTGCCTTCTCTGTTGTTGCTTATCTCAGCAGATTGATATGGCCAGAGTATGTTTTTACTTCGGTCAAATCAGCGAAACCGATATTGACTTGATAGATATAAACGCCATCTGGAACGTAGCTGTCTCCTGTATAACTATTACCGATCCATGGTTGATATGGATTGTCTGTTAGGAAAATCAAATCACCCCAACGATTGAATATTTGTGCTTTGAAAAGTATCCAATTTTCACGATCACCATCTACAAACCAATACTCGTTAATGGCGTCCTGATTGCAGGTGATTGTATTTGGTATATAAACAAAGTGATCAATTAATTCAACTCCTAAAGCACTTAACTCGGTGATGCAACCAGCAGTGTTGGTGAGGTATACCGTGTACAATCCTGATTGCACAGGAGTAATGATATTTTCAGGAGTCACGAAAGGTGTACCATCGAAATTCCATGTAGAGGTGGTGCCATTTCCATTCACATACAATAGTAGTGAATCATCGATTTGCGTTAGGCTTCCTGTAGGAAATGAAATCACCTGAATAAGATTATCAGCAATAAGGATATCGCTGCCATCGGCATTGATCGCTATAAGAGCAATATTGAAAGTACCTGGAGTGAAATAACAAACATGCGGAGATGATTCATTGCTCGTCGCCGGCGTACCTCCTTCGAATTGCCATTGATATCCGGAAGCGAATTGTGAACTATTGCTTATGGTAATGCATTCACCTGCGCAAATCAAGGAATCGCTGACAGCAAAGTTGGCTATAGGAAGTGGCCCATCTATGAAATAGTTTGCTGAATCAGCACAGCCAAATTCGTTCTGCACGACTATTAAAACTTCAGATGCTTCAGGTAAGGGGAAAAGCCAATTAGTAAATACGGGCGCTTCAGTATCGTTGATCCACCAGGTGTAGCTTGTATAATCTTCTTCGAGCGTGAAGGAAAGCGAATCATTTGATAAGATGAGTTGAACCTCAGTTGGACTTGGGTGCACGGCGATTGCGCTCCAATTCATGGTGTCTGTTCCTGAAACATTGCTGACGATTAATGAAATTTCGAATGATCCTTCGGTTTCATAACAGATAATGCCGGGATTGGAATTTGTAGATGATGACGGATTTCCTCCGGGAAAACTCCATTGGTAGCTATCCGCATGTAGCGATTGATTCGAAATGGTTACGCATTCTCCTGAGCAGAAGACTGAATCGCTGATCACAAAATTTGCTACAGGTATTACATCTATTGACGGACAAGTCATTTTGAAAAACACCGGTTGATCGTTTATGCCATTGACCTTCACGGGACCAAAGACTCCGGGAGTAGTTGGAAAATCTTCGGAATGCGTAGTGCCATTTACACTAATGGTGTCATTGATTCCTCCATGGTCTAGAAGTGAAATTTTTGGGGCAGGAAACTCTTCAAACACATTGTCGTAATCTTCACTACTTCCTCCGACATAGGTTGAACCACCGCATCCATATCCCGTTCCGGTAGGATTTAATTGCACAATAAAAAAGTCAGTAGATCCGCCGGCAAAGACGGGTTGATAGCTTCCAACTGAAGTTGGAAATGTTTCCCGCGCTGTTCCAACTACATAAGCTTCACCTGCCGAATTGACCGCAATACCTGTTCCGATATCGCCCCAATCTCCACCCAGAAAAGTTGAATATAATAGTGCACTCCCAACAGCATTCAATCGCATGCAAAATGCGTCAGTGCCTCCTGCGCCTGCGTGTGCCGGTTGCAAGGCACCTGGAGTTATAGGGAAGAGGAAACTATTGGTTTCGCCTGTGACGAAGGCATCACCAGTGATTTCATCCACAGCAATGTCATTTCCAATTCCGGGCGATAGCAGCGTTGAATAGACGAATGATATTGGAGTCGTTGAACTGATTTTGACTACAAAGGACATTTTGCCATCCAGGCCGGAATCAAATACAGTGTTGTATGCACCTATTGTAGTCGGGAAAATGGGTGGATTGAAAGCTGTACTCACTGATCCGGTAATAAATGCCTCACCTATGCCATTGACCGCAATACTTCTTGCCTGACAATTTGTGAATGATCCGGCGCCAAAACGTGTCGAATAGATCAAACTTGCAGCACCGCTTAAGTTGGTATCGAATTTTGCAATAAAAACTTCAAGGTCACCTGTTGAAAAATTCGGTGATGCAACAACCGGAAAGTTCCCAAATCCAGATGTGTTGCCCGTAATATAAGCAGTGCCATTCAAGCCACATTTCACAGAATATGCTTCATCTCCAGAATTTCCACCGAGAAAGGATGAATAAACGAGATCAGTACCATCGGTATTCAGAACTGTAAGAAATGCATCAGATCCGGAATTGTGAATAGGTTGATAGGCATTGGATGTGGAGGGATAATCTGTAATGCCTGTAAAATTTAGATCGATGCGTCCGGTGACAAAAGCTCTTCCAGATTCGTCAACATCAATGCCTGAAGCGAATTCCGATGAATTGCCGGGGATATAAGTCCAGTACAACAACGTAGTACCATCACTTGAAAATTTCGCGATGGCAATTTCTGGATATACATTGCCCGGACCTGAGTACGCACCGGGTGTTATTGGATAAGTGCCATCAACCATCAGCGCGAGGTAAACATTACCCTGTGAATCCATGGTATTGCTATAGCAATAGTTGATGTTGTTGTTGCCACCGGGGATGTTCGTATATGAACTCCAAACCATTTCGAAAAGGGGATCAATAACAAGATCATAGTTTGAGTCATAGCCATCGGTTGCGATGAATCCGAAGGTGGTGTCGTTCAACAGTGAGTATTCAATTTTCACCCACGTTCTTACTCCATCCACTTCTTGCCAGGAAACTGGTGCTTTTTGAATTTGTTGAATCCAGCCCGTGTTGATTTCAAGATCACCCTCGTCATTAATACCTAGATTCTTTACTCCTTCATAGCGCGATGCAATGTCTTGAATAGCTCCGCCTGGATGCACAACATAGTCGTATTCCAATTGAGAACCATTGCCATAAAATTTCAAATCGATTCGCTCATACAATTCTTCGTAAAGAATGGAGCTGCATAAATTCGGATGGATGATCCAATTCTCCTTTTGTTGACCCGATAAAAAACTATAAACGCTCTCGTTTGTGTTCATGATTTTTATGGCATAATCATTCTGCGTGTTCATGAACTTCATGTTCCAGACTAGGAAGGAAGCATTGTTCAAATCATCTGTTGTTTTCGTGCTATGCGAAAAACTCAATCCGTCTTTCAGGATATAAACATTGGAGTGCAAAGAGATGCCCTTACATACAATGGCCGCATTCCATTGTCCTTCATTCTGAAGGAAACAAAATTCTTGATTGGAGTGGGCTTTATAGTTCGAGATCGGTTGGCCAGAAATTTCCAGAGTCAGCGAAGTCAGGAGTAGTCCAAAAATAATTTTCGGGGTCAACATTTTTTTACATTCATTTTCACAACTTCAAATCTCAGCGACCACTAGAATCTGTAAAATTAACTTTTCTCTAGTTAACTGTTGCGTTGAGTTAGTAGAAATGACATTTCAAATGTTGCCTTTAATATTTTGGAAATTGATCTCCAAATTGCTGACTGAGTAGATTGAAGTACTCATTCGGTCAAATCGGGATGCGAAGCCGGAATAACAAACGACATTTCTTTTGTTACAGGCATGATGTTCGGCAAGATGAAGCCGTGCTGTGAAATTCAAGGAAATTGATTTGGTATCTAGAAGTAAAGGACGTGTCTTTAGACGATTAACAGACCAAAGAAGTTACTGCGTTTGGTCGAGGATTTTGCTAATCCAACTATGGTGCTATCTGGAAAGAAAAAATAAAGGACTCATTCCTCAGAATGAGTCCTTCCGCTAGTCAACATAGACTTTGTAGTCCCGACGGGAATCGAACCCATATCAAAAGTTTAGGAAACTTCTATTCTATCCATTGAACTACGGGACCATTGAACAAGGAAAATGCAAATTTTCAAGATCAATCTTCACCCTTTTTCCATTATAAAATCGGGTTGGCAAAAGTAATTGATCGATAGGTTCTCTATTCAAAGCAGTTCTAATACCGATTGGACAAGTGTAATAGTCCAGTCTTTGCTTCGCCAGATTGAACGAAGCACGTGTATCCATCGGCATATACCACGGTGTGATTTCTAAAACATTGGCATGTTTTAGAAATCACATGGGTATAAATCCGAGATTGATTAGCTCGTTTCCATCATCGGCTAGTGTTTTTGATCGTGTTATTATGAATAGAATAATGTGCTGATGAGAATGCCCCGATGAGGATTTTCTCAAGTTTTTTGGCTCCTATTTAGCAGAAAAACAATGTCTTCCAATAAGGAGATTTAATTAACCGGACGAGTTTTAAAACTTATTTATGATGTGCGCGTAGGAGGTTTGTTATAAAGCGATACTTACGGACTGATTGAGTCAACGAGCAGACTCTATCAACCACCCCAAAAAATCTCAAAGAATATGCACATGAAGAATGCTTTACGGTTCACAGTGATCGTATGTGGTCTAGGAATGATGATTACATCATGTCAGACCGGCACAGACAACCAAAAATCCCAACCGCCGGTTAAGCAGGCTGTTGATTCCTTGCAAGCCGCGAGGATAAAAGAATTGCAAAAGATATTTTTCTCCATACCGTCACCCATTGAAATGGCGGCACTTATCAAGGAGAAAGGATACAAGTTTGATGTGGGAAAACTGAACCCGAGTGCAAACGTGGATAAATACACCGGCGAAACAAGCCAGGCTGTAAATCTTGGTATTTATGGTGCTGATCTCAGTTATGCTGCAATGTTCGATCAGAAGCAGGTGACTATGGAGTATTTTGCTTCAGCACAAAAGCTCGCCCGTAAAATGGGTGTTGACGGTGCACTCACCGGTGAAATGATCGAACGCCTCGACAAGAATCAGGAGAACCGTGATTCTTTGTTGGCCATTGTTTCTGAGGCCTATGCAGATCTCAACGGTTATCTCAAAGAAAACCAGCGCGTAGAAATTTCTGCAATTGTTGTTGCCGGTGGATGGTTAGAGGCTCTATACCTCTCTACTATATATGCCAATGATGGTAACGCTGAAATGCGCCAACGCATAGCAGAACAGAAGTATTCATTGAATAATCTTGTTGATTATTTCGATAAATTCGGAGACAAGGAAAATCTTCGTGAGATGAGAGCCGACCTTATCGCATTGCGTGATATATACAATGGAAGCAACGAGAGCAAAGGTAAAACGACTCAAAGTAAAGACGCTAAGGGCACCGTTACCATTGGCACTACAACATCAGTTACCATCGACGATGCAACGCTGAAAGCCATCGAAACCAAAGTGAAGGAACTGCGTACGAAATACATTGCACTTTAATGACCACACCCAATAAGATGAATATGAAACTATATAGAATATTACTCCCGCTGGTTTTCTTGTTGCCTCTCATGGCAGATGCCCAGTGCCGTGCATTCACGAAGAACCAGTGCCTTCCATTACTCGAAGGATATGTTCAGAATGACAATTACAATTCTGCTATGCTCGTTCCGGGCGATGAAGCAGAACTATTGCTCACTTTTTATGGTGGCAAAGAATACCGCATGGTAGTTTGCGCTCACCCGATCCTTGGCAGCGTTGATTTTGAGATCAGCGACACCAGTGGGGAGTCTATCTTCAAAGGCAATTCAGCAAGTACAGGAACATTCGATTTTAAAATGACCAATACTCAGCAATTGATCGTCAAGCTTCGGGTTCCGGCCCAAAAATCTTCCGTTAGCGCTCACGAAGGTTGCGTTTCCGTAATGATTGGCTCGAAAGAAATGAAGTGATCTTTTTCTTATCATATCGAAAACCACGACGAAAGTTGTGGTTTTT
>JAYTMF010000522.1:0-4536 GCA_043728755.1 Flavobacteriales bacterium | reverse complement strand
ATCGATATGCAAGAGATCAGACAGATTATTCAATTGGCCTTTCACGGCCATTCCGTTAGAAGAATTTCTGAACAAACAGGAGTTCATCGCAAATCAGTACACAAGTACCTCACAAAGGCAACGAACTCAGGACAATCTTTCAATGATCTTCTCACATTTAGTGATGAGGGTTTGAGCTGCGGTTTTGTTAGAAGTTTCTTCTGATAGTGCTGTGATTGATCGCAGAGCTGAGTTAGAGAAACTCATTCCGTTTTTTGAATCTGAACTCAAGCGCGTCGGCGTTACAAAACAACTACTTCATCGTGTTCGGAGAATTAGTGGAAATATATGGGTGATTCTGTGTCATATTTCAGGCAAGATTCAACTGAATCGGCACTTAGAAAGATGCCAACTCGAGTTTACAACCGGTAATGAATTTTTGAGTTTCACGCATTGTTTAAGGCTGTTATTCTCACGACGTGAGTTGCTAAATCTGGCAATCACCTGAATCAGAATCAATTCAAGACATTGCACAATAATTCGCAAAGGGCCTTATACTAATGCTTTTCAATTCATTCTTGCGCACAACAATCGCAACCTCCTCAATAATGCTCAGCCCCCTACACCAACTCATACAACTTCCCCGGCAACGGTTTCAGCACCCCTTTGAATTCCAGTTCGAGTAGAATGGGTGAGAGCTTGCTGAATAAAAACCCGGTGTATTGGCTGAGGTGATCGATGTCGGTTTTGCCGTTGGAGGTGAGGAGTTGAATCACGGCATTTTCATCGGAGGTGAGATCGACGAACATATTCATTTGTCGTGCAGGTGGTTTTGTGGTGGCGTCCCAGTTCATGTATTGAATTAAATCTTCCGGGGAGGAAATAATCGCGGCGATGTTTTTTTTGATGAGGGCATTGCAGCCTGAGCTGTATTTGTCCATGTACCTGCCGGGCAGCGCAAACACTTCTCTGCCATACGAACTTGCAAGGTGCGCGGTAATGGTGGAGCCTCCTTTCATATCTGTTTCCACTACGATGGTGCAATCGGCAAGGCCGGCGATGATGCGGTTGCGCATAGGGAAGAGATCGGGTGTCATGCGCGTATTGCTGATGAATTCGCTAATCAGTCCGCCGTTGCTCAGCATTTCATTTGCAACGGTAGTGTGCAGGGCAGGGTAAATTTTCTCGAGTCCATGTGCTACGCAGGCAATAGTCTGGAGTTTGTTGGCAACAGCGTGGCGATGTGCGCAGATGTCAATGCCATAGGCAAGTCCACTTACCACCAATGGCTTCAGGTGCGCGATGCCAGAAAGCAAATCATTGCAAAACGCTTTGCCATAGCTCGTGGCTTTGCGCGTTCCCACAACGCTGATGACACGATCGACGGAGAGATCCATTTTGCCCTTGGTAAATAGCAATACAGGACTGTCCTCGCAAGCCTTTAGCCGGTCGGGGTATTTCTTATCGGTAAAGAAAATGGGAAGGATGTGATTCACTTCCATAAAGCGGATTTCATTTTCTGCCAGACGAAGAAGATCATTTGCCTGTATGGAATCCGCGAGCATATTTCCGATCGTCGGAATTTTGAGCAAGGCAGATTTTTTTTCTTTGAAAATGGCTTCCGCGCTTCCGCAATAGGCAATGAGATTTTTTGCCTTCACAGGACCAATGCCCGGAAGAAGGGTAAGCGCTATCTGATAGACGAGTGATGTGTGCATAGAATTCTATGCACAAAAAAAGAGGAATAAAAATTATTTATTCGCCATAATATATTGCTCAATCGCTGTACTCATAGACAGGGCCTTGGGTGTAGGCGCCATAACATCTATTCGGAGCTGGGCATCTTCCACAGCTTTTGCAGTGGTTGTTCCAAATGCGGCAATACGCGTTTTGTCTTGTTTGAATTCCGGGAAATTCTTGAACAAGGAGTTAATATCCGATGGCGAAAAGAAGACGAGCATGTCGTACTTCACGTCGGCAAGGTCAGAGAGATCACTCGCCACGGTGCGATACATAACCGCCTTCGTGTAATTAATCTTTTCCTTGGAAAGCGTTTCCGGAATGCTTGGCTTTAGAATATCCGAACATGGCAATAGATATTTTTCGGTCTTGTGCTTCTTGATGAGTTCGATCAACTCATTGAATTTGCTGTGACCAAAGAAGATTTTTCTTTTTCTGAACTGGATATACTTCTGCAGATAGTAGGCAATGGCTTCTGACATGCAGAAATATTTCATGGTTTCCGGCACGGTAAGACGCATGTCTTTCGCTAAGCGGAAATAATGATCCACGGCATTGCGGCTTGTGAAGATCACCGCTGTGTGCTCCAAAACGTCTACACGTTGTTGACGAAAATCCAACGATTCCACTCCTTCCACATGAATGAATGGGCGATAATCTATCTTGAGTTTGTGCTTTTTAGACAAATCAACATAAGGATTTTTGTCAGCACCCGGGTCTTGCTGGGTGATTAATATGGTCTTAATTTTTTCCGGCATGAAGGTCAATCCTAGTTGTTATGAAATTTATATCTGGTCAATTTGAGTGAGCATAAGTGCTTTCAAACAAATCACCAAAGGCAAAATTTCGAGCGTGCAAATGTAGAAAAAGATATAGAAAACAGGTACACCCGATGCGACGGCATTAAAAAGACCCCGAATCATGCGGTAGATCATCATTGAAATGAAAAGGAGGAGGACGGACAAAACAAAGGGTTCCACTACAGGAATGGGCGAATACACTAGAAAGGCGGTGATGGGTAGCAGAAATAATCCGATCACGCGGTTCATGAGAAATACATTGTACTCGTACTCGGAAAGTCCAAAATCGCCATCCGCCATAACCTGAACGGCACGAATTCCTGCCATTTTTAGTCCGTAAGCGATGACAACGCCACCAAGAATGAGCAGATAAAGTGGCAATCCTGTCAGTTCATTGGGGTGTAAGTGGAAAAACTTCACCACAACGTAGAGGACGAGTGCTGTCAACAGGTAGAATGAAACGTTGAACAGCAGATTCGCCCGGGGAGTATTCGGTTCTTCCCGAATGGCTTGCCGCAGGACGCGCACATTCCAAGTGCTGTTCCACAAGCGGCCTATGCGCAGGGGATGAAATCTTCGCGTGTAGGCGATCGTCGCCAGCGCGAAAAGAAAAATCAGAATCATCCAGTCTTCGGAAAGATTGATGTCAGGACGGGGGATGAGTTCGTTCATGGTCGCAAAACAAGATCAACGACAATGGAATTTCTGAGCTTGTAGAAAAATCTATCAACTCTATTATGTCATTATGCGGAATGCCGAACTACTGAATCATGCGGAGATAGTTCACCTCTTGTTCCGTCAGGTTGCGATAGCGGCCGCGGGGAAGGTCTTTTTTCGTAAGTCCGGCGAACATCACCCTGTCCAGCTTTTTGATGGTGTATTTGTAATGTTCGAAAATGCGACGCACAATTCTGTTGCGACCCGAGTGAATGCGAATACCAACGTGATGCGGATCGTCACCTACGTAACTCACTTCATCCGCTTTGATATAGCCATCTTCCAACTGCACACCTTCGCGTATAGCATCGAGGTCCCCACCCTTCACTTTTTCTATGGTCTCCACGTGATAAAGCTTTTGAATGCCGTGCTTTGGATGTGTGAGTTTTTTCGCCAAATCACCATCATTGGTAAATAGTAGAAGACCTGTTGTGTTTCTATCCAGCCTTCCCACGGGATAGATCCTTTCCTTGCAAGCCGATTTGATGAGGAACATGACGGTTTTTCTTTCCTCAGGATCATCCATTGTGGTGATGTAGTCCTTCGGCTTGTTCAGTAGCACGTAACGCATCGGTTCCGGCTTCAGGGTTTTATCGTCGTATTTGACTACGTCGATTTTAGCATCCACTTTGTGGCCAAGTTCTGTCACCACTATGCCATTCACACTCACCAGTCCCAGTTCTATCAACTTATCTGCATCTCTTCGCGAAGCGACTCCTGCGTTGGATAAGAACTTATTGAGACGCATCAAACCATCATACACTTTCGGTTTCCAGTCAGCGGGTTTAGCTCCGGCGTATTTACTGGTGAAAAACTGTTTTGGACCGCCTTGACCTTTGTCTTTTTTAGGTGCAGCAAACTTGTCGTCACCACGATATCCGCCTTCTTTGCCTTTGCCGTAGGTCTTTTTACCACCGTATGATTTTTTGTCGTCGGCATAGCCAGATTCTTTGCTTTGGCCATATATCTTTTTGCCTCCATAAGATTTTTTGTCGTCAGCATATCCGCCTTCCGCGCTTTTTCCGTAGGTCTTTTTGCCACCATACGACTTCTTTTCTCCGGAATCCTTTTCAGAATATGGTTTATCTCCTCTGGAAGGATACTTCTTATCGCCTTTGAAGGTCAATTCCTTTTCCTTTGAGGAACCTCTTTTTCCTTTATTTGATTCTTTTTTTTCACGGACAGGCGCAGCCTTGCTCTTTTTCTTAGAGGTTCCTTCAGCCTTTTTACTTGTGCCCTTCTTCGTGACTTTTTTTACGCCCATGATTTTAAATAACAGTGTTGTTCGGGCGCAAAAGTA
>JAYTMF010000521.1:0-1645 GCA_043728755.1 Flavobacteriales bacterium | reverse complement strand
TGACCTACCGTTGGAACGACGGCGGCACGGGTGCAACGCGCTCAAATTTGGCGGCGGGAACTTACAGCGTGTCGGTGGCGGACCCCTCAGTGTTGACGTGTTTTTCAATCGTTTCGGTCGTGATTTTGGAACGCAACGACTTCAACGTGACGGCAACCGTGACGAAAAAAGCGACTTGCGGACAGACAAACGGCGCGGCAACGATTAACGTCACGGGCGGTTCGGGTAATTATTCGTACAGTTGGGGTGAATTGGCGACGCGGACGGATTTGCGCGCGGGTGTTTACAACGTTTTTGTAACCGATTTGACGAACGGCTGTAAGCAAACGGTGACGGTGACGATTACGGAGGAAACGGCGTTGATTGCGAGCATTTTATACCAAACAACTAATGGTAATGTGTCAATCGCGCCGCCTGTTTTCGTCTCTTGCGTCGGTCAAACGAACGCTACAATCGCCTTCACAGTGAATCCTACGACGCTAACCACAATTATAAAACGTACAGCGAATTCTCAGACGGTTACGAATGGTCAATTATCGGTCGGTTCGTACTTGATTGAGGCGCGGGATGCCAACGGTTGTTTGGCGGCAACGTCGAATTTTGAGGTCAAAAACCCGACAATCATCACGGCAACGGCGGACGCGAAAGCGAAAACGTGCCAATCGGTTGGTAAGATTTTGTTGACTGTTTCGGGTGGCAATGTTGGCACAAATGGCGTTGCAAACTACACCTACAAATGGTCGGATTTGACGGGTTCTAATCAACCAAAAGACCGTTTAGACTTGGCAGTTGGCACGTACTCAGTGACGATTTCTGATGCAAATGGTTGTGAATCAACGATTTATAACATCAGTGTTAAAGACGAAGCGCGGAATTGTCCGACGGCAGCTTGCACGGTTGTGGCAACACCGATGGTCGAAAATCGCTCTTGTACTGAGGGGGGTAAAATTTCGCTCACGGTTTCGGGTGGACGTGCGCCTTACACTTTTGATTGGTTGGATATTATTGGAACCAATAATGCGCAAAACAGAACGGGTCTTGCGGCGGCAACTTACACGGTTGTGGTGCGTGATTCGGCGAATTGCAAGGACACTTTGACGGTTTCGATTCTCAATAATTGTACGACTTCAACGTGTAATCTTGCGGTTATTGCGGCAGCAACGCCTAAAACGTGCGCGACGAATGGCTCGATTAACTTGACGGTGAATGGCAATACGAACGCTTTGACATTCGCTTGGTCGGATTTGGTTGGAACGGGTCAACCGCAAAACCGAACGAACTTGGCGGCGGGTAATTACCGCGTAACTGTTTCAGAATCAACATCTTGTGATACAATTATTGAGCAAATAACGGTTAGAAACGAAGCGATTAATTGCAACGGCAACGCGTGTAATTTGGCAGTCAATACGACCGTGAAGCCTAAAACTTGCCAAAATACTGAGGGGTCCATTTCGCTCACCGTTTCGGGTGGACGCGCGCCTTACACGTATGATTGGTCAGATTTGGCAGCAAATGACAATACAGCAAATCGTAATAACTTGGTCGCGGGAACATACACCGTGACAATCACGGACGCGGCGGGTTGCGATACGATTTTACGCAATATCATCGTGAGAAACGACGCGACAAATTGCGGTGGAACGCC
>JAYTMF010000520.1:0-16711 GCA_043728755.1 Flavobacteriales bacterium | reverse complement strand
TCATTCTTTGCCTGTGAATCCTTTTGATTCAGAAGTCAATCATTGCTTTGCTTTACAATCAGAGCTTGAGTTGGATGCTCAGAATGCGGGTTCAACTTATTTGTGGAATACAGGTTCTACTGCGCGCGTTTTACCCGCTACTTCAATTGGAAATTATTCTGTTCGTGTAATTACTGAACACAATTGCAGTGCTGCCTTCGGTATTGCTGTGAAGGGAGATTGTCCGGTGACGATCTACATTCCGAATTCATTTACGCCTGATGGTGATGGGTTGAATGATGTATGGAAAGCGGAAGGAGAAAACATCTTGAATTTCCATATGCGATTATACAATCGCTGGGGAGAATTGTTTTTTGAGTCATACGACATTGAGAAGCCGTGGCTTGGGCAGCGCCGTGACGGTGAATATTATATGGAGCCGGGTATTTATCCTTATTTAATCGTCTATCAGGTTATTCTGGACAATGGGATGGTTTCAGCGCCGATTAAAGTTAAAGGGGAGGTCTCACTTCTTCGATAAACCCTCAAAAGACCATCGTATTTTTCATGAACGATGCGAATACAAAGTTCGAAGATGTTGGGCAACTATGAACTTCGAACTATTTTACTTTCCTTCTATCAACCTATAAAGTTCGTCCAACTTCGGTTGCAGGATGATTTCTATGCGTCGATTTTTCGCTTTGTTGTTTGGATCTACGGGATAATATTCACTGCGACCTGCAGCACTAAGAATCTGTGGCTTTACGGAGCTGTTGGCCAGCATGATCTTCACCACTTCCGTTGCACGCAAAACACTGAGATCCCAGTTGTCTTTTGGATATGTTGCTGATGCAAGTTTGTCTGTGTCGGTGTGGCCTTCAACAATAATTTCCATGTCGGCTTCATTTTCGATTGCCTTAGCGAGATCTACCAAAGCTTTTTTACCATTGGGATCCACGGCGGTGCTACCTGTTGCGAAGAGTAGTTTCGCTTCCATGCTCACATACACTTTGCCGTCTTTTTCTGTTACCGTAAGACCTTTATCTTTGAAGCCAAGCAAAGCGTTTTGCACTTTGTTTTTCAACGCTTCGGTGGCGGCCTGTTGGTCAGCAAGAAGTTTCTCCATATCATCAACACGCTTCTGTTTAGCAATGAGCTCCAATTTTGTTTTGTCGATGTCAGCTTGTTTTTCATTGAGGCTTTTCTCGAGTCCCTTCAACATGTCTTCTTTCATTTGAAGCGCCACTTGTGTTTTGTTGAGTTCATCCACAAGCTTTTTGTTTTCACCAGTGGCCATACCTAAAAGCTCGCCGCTCTTTTTAGAAAGAATGTCGTTGAGCTCATTGATCTTGTCGTACTGTGATCGAAGCTGACGATACTCGCCACCCAATTTGGTGGAATCAGCGATCAACTGATCGAGCTGTTTTTTATTCGTACCAAGCGTAGTGTTCAACTCTTTGTTTTGAGCTTCGAGTTGTTCTTTTGCTTGACGTAAATTTTCGTTGTCTTGCTCCACTTCTGTTTTGCGTGTGGACATTTCAGCGTATTTGCGTTGTGGAACGCAGCTTTGCGCCAAAATGGCGAAGATGACTGCGAAGTAGAGGATGCGCTTATTCATATTGAGCAGAGGTTATTCGTTCATTATTATGAGATTCAAAAATGCGTCAAAACAAAGCAATATGAACGTTGTTGTACAGATGTTTTTTGAACGTATCAATGTGTAGTCTTGTGCATCGATTACGCAACATCCAAATAGATCGATATTCTACAGAGTCAGATTTATCCGATCCAACGGGTAACATCTTCCAATTGGATAGCAGGAATCTCGAGCTTGTTTTTCTTTCTGTATCCGTTCAAAGTTTGATGTATAGCTGTAGGCTTGGTGCTTTTCAATTTTTCGATGGAGTCGTAGCCCGCTTTGATGACGTGTTCTGCCCAAATTTCGGGAATACCGATAGCCATGAATTCTTTCGGATCAGGATCGGTTTCAAATTTCTCAGGTCGCATTTGAGGGAAGAAAAGCACTTCTTGAATCGTTTCATTGTTCGTGAGGAACATCACAAGTCGATCTACACCGATACCCATTCCTGAAGTTGGCGGCATGCCGTATTCTAGCGAGCGCAGGAAATCCTGATCGATGAACATAGCTTCATCATCACCACGAGCTTGAAGACTTAATTGTTGTTCGAAGCGTGCGCGTTGATCAATGGGGTCGTTTAGCTCGCTGTATGCGTTGGCGACTTCCTTTCCGTTGATCATCAACTCGAATCTTTCTGTGAGCTCTGGATTGTTGCGGTGTTTTTTGCAAAGTGGCGACATTTCGATGGGATAATCCATGATGAAAGTCGGCTGGATAAAATGTCCTTCGCACTTCGCACCAAAAATTTCATCGATGAGTTTTCCTTTACCCATGGTATTGTTCACTACGATGCCTATGCTTTTGCAAAATGTTGCGAGTTCCTCTTCGTTTTTTCCTGTGATGTCGAAACCTGTAAATTGAATGATGGCATTGGTCATGGTGATGCGATGAAAAGCAGGACCAAAGTCAATGGTTTTATCACCGAAAGTCACGGCTGTTTTTCCCAACGCTTCGTTGCAAACCGAGCGCAACATTTCCTCCGTGAAATCCATCATCCAATGGTAGTCTTTGTATGCAACGTAGATCTCCATCACCGTGAATTCCGGATTGTGCGTGCGATCCATACCTTCATTTCGGAAGTTGCGGCTGAATTCATAAACACCATCAAAACCACCGACGATCAATCTTTTCAGATAAAGTTCATTGGCAATGCGCAAATACATTGGGACGTCGAGTGCGTTGTGATGCGTGATGAAGGGCCTTGCTGCTGCGCCTCCGGGAATCGCTTGCAATACAGGAGTATCTACTTCGAGATAACCTTTTGCGTTGCAGAAATTTCGCATGGCGTTGATGATCTTCGTTCGCGCGATAAAAGTGTCGCGCACTTTCTCATTCACTACTAAGTCAACGTATCGCATACGATAGCGCAATTCCGGATCAGTGAATGCATCGTGAATGTTTCCTTCTTTGTCGGTTTTTACCACAGGCAACGGCTTCACAGCTTTTGCGAGTAAGGTCAAAGCGTTTATGTTGACTGATATCTCACCCATCTTGGTAGTGAATACCTTTCCTGTCACGCCGATGAAGTCACCGAAGTGAAGCAAATGTTTTACCACGTCCTTGTAGAAAGACTTGTCATCACTCGGACAAATCGTGTCGATGTTGATATAGATCTGAATCTTTCCCGTAGCATCTTTTACATGAGCGAAGGAAGCTTTGCCCATGTCGCGTATGTTGAGCAGACGACCTGCTATGGTTACTTCCTTTCCTTCTTCATAGTTGGAAAGAATTTCCTCAGCTGTTGCATTTGTTTTGAATTCGGCGGCGGGAAAAGGATCAATGCCCAGTGCGCGCAGTTTGTCAAGGGATTCTCTGCGAACGATTTCTTCAGGAGATAAATGATTCATAGGTGCGAATTTAGCACTGGCATCGTCGCGTTGAATGAGAAATACGCATGATGTGCAAGTGTGTAAAGTGTTAACACCTATTTACCTTATTTCTGTAATAATTTGAATGTACTTTAAGTTCGGTGATTCTTACCAACACCAAACATTCAATTTTATGTACGAAAAAAACGAAATGAGCAGCTGGGAGCGCTTCCAGAAATTTCTTCATGAATCAGCGACGATCAAATTATTCATTATTGGTTTCATCATTTTACTCTTGCTGATCCCACTGACGTTTGTGACGAGTCTTGTTCACGAGCGCCAATACCGGCAAGATGAGGCAATAGGCGAGATCAGCCGTACCTGGGGCACAGATCAAACTATTACAGGTCCGATGATCACTATACCTTATCAGCCCGCTTCACGAGGTTCGAAGGGCGAAACCATCATTGCAAATGAGAAAAGTTATTATCACTTTCTTCCCGATAAGTTAAACATTCAATCGGATTTGAAAACCGAGAAACGATCGCGTGGAATATTTGATGTCATTGTTTACACGACGGAAATCAAGATCAGCGGTGTATTTCACAGGCCGGATGTGAGTCTGGTGGAGAATGCCGGGCTGGCATTGCCCGAGAATGCATTCATTTCTCTTGGCATTAGCGATCTGCACAATCTTGCTGACCTTTTGGTTTTGGATTGGGGTGGAGTACAACTCCCGCTTACGCCCGGAGTGGAACATGCAGAAGTAATAGAAAGTGGAGTGAGTGTTCCTTTAAATCTCATCACATACACGGATACCGGCGCCGTTAATTTCAGCATCACTTTCAATTTGAGGGGTAGCAGAAGTATTCATTTTGTTCCTGTCGGAAAAGAAACGGAAGTGCAGATGTCAGGCAATTGGGGCTCGCCCAGTTTTCAGGGTGCTTTTTTTCCAGAACACGAGGTGCAGAAAGATCGTTTCACGGCACACTGGAAGATGATCTATCTCAATAGGAATTATCCACAGCAATTTTCGGGAATTCCCGCAGGATTTCACGAATCGGAATTTGGAATGGACTTGTACGTTCCTGTAACGGATTACCAGAAGAATGAACGCTCAGCGAAGTATGCGGTGTTGATCATCGCATTGACGTTCATGGTTTTCTTTTTTGTGCAGGTGTTGAATAAGGTTCGAATTCACGGCATACAGTTTTTACTTGTTGGGCTTGCGTTGTGTTTGTTCTATGTACTACTGTTGTCTTTCACAGAGCACATTGGATTCAATCCGGCGTACATTATTGCAGCGGCGATGACCATAGGCCTGGTGGGCTATTACGTCAGGGCAATATTCAAAAATAAAAGACTGAGTATGTTTAATTTTGTTTTCCTTGTGCTCGTGTACGGGTTTGTTTTTGTGATCATTCAGATGCAGGAATATGCGCTTCTGGTTGGTAGTCTTGGATTGTTCTTGGTGTTGGCGGTAGCGATGTATTTGTCGCGCAACATTACATGGGCGGATGAATTGGGAGGAAGCAAATCGGTAGCGGAAATACATCCATAGCGCTTCAGTCGAAGTGCGCAGATACTGAGTTATTAGGTTATTGCACGAGGTATGGGCAAAAGGTTGAGGAAGGTAACAAATGAATTTAGCAATTGAATCCAAGGAATGCATGCGATGTTTCGCCCAATAGCGGAATAACAAATAACAAATAACAAATAACAAATAACGAATAACCGGAAAGAAAAAAAGGCTGCTCAACTGAGCAGCCTTTTTTTTTATGAGTAATATTTTTTATCGTCTCACGTAGCGATTGTCTTCAATATCTCCTGCTTCTTTGAAGGAGTTGAAGATACCGGAAGAGGCGCGCTGCTGATAGTTATTCATCGTTCTTTCCTGATCGGAGAGATAATTATCGACAGAAGTTCCAACAACGATATCGGCTGTGCGCTGAATCACGTACACACCGCCTTTTCCTGCAATAGGAGCGGATACATTGCCAGTCTTCAATCCAAAGCAAGCACCAACGATAAGGTTTTCGGCAACGTTGACACCAGAACCGGGAATGCTTCCGGATTTAAGTGTAATGTTTTCTCCTTTTTTTACATTGGTACCGATACGCGTAGCAAGGTCGGGAAGCGACTCATTGCTTTTCATTTCCTTCAACAATTTTTCGGCTTTCTTTTCTTTGATCACTTCCTCTTTCATTTTGTCGTAGACATTTGGAAGAGTAGGAGTGCCTGCGTCACGAATCTCAGTGAGAGCAGCAATGACGTATTGATTGTTGACCATCATTGGCTGGGATACTTCTCCAAGTTCTGCACCATAAGCCCATGACACGATAGGACCTGCTTCAGTAATACCTGCGACACTTGTAGCATTTGGTTTGATATTCTTTGCAGAAGTCATTGGCGTACCGCCGTTAAGTGTATCAGCGGCCAATCTGAAAGCCGTTGTGTCAGTGTAGATCAAAGTAAATTCCTTAGCCGAAGCGTAAGCGGCTTTCACCGTTTTGCTGCTTGGCTCGATGAGACGTTGAATTTCGGCAACTTTGGTGTACGGGAAATTTTTACCAGTCACTTCGATGAGGTGAAATCCGAAATCGCTTTCAACGATTTGAAGAGATCCAATAGCACCGTTGAAGCAAGCATCTTCGAAAGGCTTTACCATTTGGCCACGACCGAATTTTCCTAGAGCGCCGCCGTTGGCACCGCTTCCTGGATCTTCACTTACAGTCCTTGCTATTTCCTCGAAATTTTTGTTTTTCTCGATCACTTTTTTAAGTGAATCCAAGGTGGCCTTACCAGTTACTTTGTCTTTGATAAGGATATGACGCGCTTCTACCTGATTGTTGTCCAATCCGCGATTACTGATCTTGATGAGTCGATAGCTGTTGCCTTCCATCACAGGGCCAATCACTTTACCGATAGAATCCGTTTTGATTTGCGCTTCAAGTTCTGGAGAAACACTTCCATCCACGTAGTTCACGTAGGCTGATGCCGGTATTGAAGTGTTGTTGGTTGCGAACATTGAGTCGTTGGCAGCGGTACTGAACATCTCCTTAAGGTCTTCCAGATTTTTGGTGATCACTGAAATATCGTCATCAGAAGCCTTCACGGCGAAGTTGATGTAATTCACTGAACGGCTTGTTTCCTGCTTGTATTCGCGATCTTTTTTGTGCTTATTGAAGTATCCACGTATATCGTTTTCTGTCCATGTCACAGTACTATCCGGAATTTCGGCGAACGACTTTACCACATAGTCGATAGAAACTTTGTCGTTGAGTTGTTTGAAAGCCCATTTAGCATCAATGCTATTGGCATAGATACCTTTTTTGCACATGGCGTCATACTTTTCTTTCTGACGTTTTTCAGAAATAAGGACTTTCCAGTTATGGGCCATTTTAGGGTCCATACCATCAAAGCTTTTGCGCACTTGCTCTTTCAGGGCAATTGAATCTTTTCCGCCATAGATAGTTGACAGAACAAAAGGAGAAATCACCTGTCCGAATACGATTTCATCGTATTCCTCATCGGAAATGTTCAATCCGAGTGCTTCGAAGTCATCACTGTAAAGCATGTCTTCAGTGAGTTGATTCCAGGTATCGTTGGAAAGATTTTGTTGGTTTCCCTGGTATTGGAAAAGCGGTTCGCGATCTTGCAAAGCCTTTTGCCATTCCTGTGCAGAGATGGTGTGACCATCAATTTCACCAACAGTAGTGTTGGTGTTGCCAAACATGGACATTACTGCGTCATAAGGAACCAGAAAGGAGAGCAGTCCAATACCTATCATTGTCAGAAGCAGCCAGCTTTGCTTTCTGATTTTTTCAATCATTGCCATAATTCTATATATGCTTAAAATTTCGGGGTGCGAATATCGTAAATGAACCGGTTAATTCAGCTATCGGGGATTAAAAGATTGAGGGTCAAACGTACAGTCCTGTTTTTGAGGGCGTTTCGCGGGCTATGCCATCGGATTTATGCTTTGATTTGGATCCTGACGATTTCGATTTTGGTCTCACTGACCTTAATCGGGATGAATGAAAAATGCCCTGAGTGAATGATTTCCATTTCTTCGGGAATATCTCCATAGAGAAAAAGAATCAATCCACCAAGCGTGTCATATTCCTCGTCATTTTCGGGCAGATGCAAGTTGTATTTCTCGTTGAGATAGTCGATTTCCAGGCGTGCTGAAAATTCAAAAACAAATGGTGAAATTTCATTTTCGGTAGTGTCCTCTTTGTCGTGTTCGTCTTCGATCTCACCAAAAATTTCTTCTACGATGTCCTCCATGGTGACAACCCCTGCAGTGCCCCCGAATTCATCTACCACTACAGCAATATTTTTTTTCTCTTGAATAAAAAGTTTGAGAATTTCATTGGCAGCCATGGGTTCAGGAATAATTGAAACTGGTCTCAGGACTTGTTGAATGTTCGCTGGTTTTTTGAATAGTTCAAACGAATGCACATAACCAATGATGTGATCAATATTGTCGCGATAAATGAGAATTTTCGATAGTCTAGTTTCAACGAATAGGTCACGCAAATCATCAATGCTCTCGTTAATATCTACGGCCACCAGTTCATTTCGGGGAACGAGACAATCACGTGCTTTCACATTTGAAAAATCCAATGCATTCTGGAAGATCTGTATTTCGTGATCGATGTCTTTGCTGCGATCGATGTTGCCTGCAGCCTGCTTTAGATAATGGTCCAGGTCAATTCTTCCGAACTGAACTTCTTCGGCTTTGATCTCTTTTTTAAAGAATGTTTTTAGAAAGAAGTCGGAGATTACTGTTACGATCTTGGCAAAAACATACATGACGCCATACCAGATAGCTATGGGCACAGCAAAAAGATTCAGCCATCTGTTCGGGTTGATGCTGAAAATTGCTTTGGGGATGAATTCGGCGAAGACCAGAATAACGACTGTTGAGATCAGCGTCTGGGTGAGCAGCATTCCGAAATTCCCGAGGTTTTGCGTAAGAACCGGGAAGGAACCAATGAGCCAGTTGTCGATGGCTTCGCCCATATAAACACCATAAACAACGATGGCAATATTGTTCCCCACGAGCATTGTGGTGATGAACATTTTCGGGTGCTTAATGAAGTGACTGATGATACCAGAGGCAAATACGCCTTGCTTTTTGTCGAGTTCGATCTTCAGTTTATTGACAGTGATGAAGGCGATTTCCATACCGCTGGAAAATGCAGTAGCGATAAGCGCGAGAATAATAACTAACAGCCAATAATGATCCATGGAAGCCGATGGTGTTGTTTGATCGGCGGGTCAAATTTAATGGAGAAAAAACAAAGCCTTTTTTAAGTGAGCAATTGTATTGAACAATACCATCCTGACAAACTCACATTTAGAGTTCTTTTTGTATGTTGCCGGAAGATCCATTTCGTTCCATTCTGATGCGCATGTTTCTGCGGAAAAGCCACCAGAAGAATGCGATCGCCGGAATGAAAAAATTACGCGCACCATCAGGCCATCCATCTGTAGTGAACAGAATGGTATAGCATGCGTAAACGAATGACGCTATGCTGAAAATCAGCCAAAATTTTTCGATGATGTTATTTGCTTTGTTCATTGTTTTTTCCTTTGTTTTCGTCCAGGTATAAATCCCCTGTGGGTTTTGTGATCTTATACTTGGTGAAACTATCGTTGCTCATCAAGCCCTTTCCATGGATGACACTTCCATTTTCCGTGGTGATGGTTACCAGTTGATCCGTTTTGATGCGTGCGCTGTCCTGCTCAAATATCAGTTCTGATGTTTCAAGTTTTTCACCTTTGACATTAAGCAGTACGACGTTGTCCCAGGCGATAAGTTTTTTTTCTTTTTCGATATATTTTCCGAATTGCGCGGTCAATCTTGCTTCTTCCTTTTCCAGCGAGTCATAGAAGAACATCGTAAATCCGCCACTTGCCAATATGTAATCCTCTTCTCCCTGAAATTGATCTATTTGAGTTGCGATCAGTTTGTTGCTGAGTTTTCCTTGTTCTGAATAGGAATATTCTACGTTGTATCCTGTTTGAACAGGTTGATTGTTGATGTCAGTAATAGCGCGGATCTCAGAAATGTCATTTTTACACGAGGGCAAAAGCAGCGCGATGAAGACGAATAGAATAAGGATGAGATTCGTTTTCATAACGATGTCAATCATATTTAACTTGACGAAACCAACGATCGAATGATGAAGGAGTAAGAGTGAACCCGACCATAAAGTTTACATAGTCTTCCTTTACCAGACCGGCTGCAGTTGTTCCGGTAGTCCCATATTCAGCACTGATGTGCAATTTACTGGTGGATTTAATGACGGGAATAGAAATTCCAGCGCTCATGCCACTTTGTTTGATGCGGGTATCATTTATAATGAGAGCTGATTCGGTGGATCGCGCACCGATTCTGTAGTTGAGTCGATGTAAGAAATCAGAAGAATTGTCGGTGGAAGGTTTGTACTCTACACCGACAGAAATGGTGGATGCGGCTTTAAGGCCTTTGTCCAGTCGGGCATCGCTATCGAGAAGGAGGCGATACCTGCTCCAGTCCTGCATTTTGTAATCCGCGGCAAAGGTGAGTGTTCCCCATTTCTTATTGTAAGTTTTGAGAGCCACTCCAAAAGAGATGCGCTGTGGTATTTTCAGGATTCCATTTTGATTCATTACGTTGTAAGCGGTGTCGGAGAGGATGACACGTCCTACGGTGTCCACCAAAGTCGTCAATTGGTCGTAAGAAGCAGAAAGGCTTGAATTCAGGGAGTAGTCAACACCTATCAGCAACACAGAACCGCCCTTGATTCTTTTCAGATCATCGAATCGGGTATTCAGATTCACTTTATAAATCATGCCCGCCTCGAATATGAATCCTTGCGCCCAGAGATTGATGCTATCGTGGGTGGCGAAATACTGTGAGTAGTTTAGAAAAGCAATATTGTATCGCGTGATATTGCCGAATATGTAGTTCAGATTTGCTCCAATTGACAGTTGATGAAGCGCTCTGAAGGTGGTGTCGGTTTTAGATGACTCGGTTGAATCCAGGGAATTGTTTTTGAAGCTAAATCGAAAGAGTCGGGAAGTACCAATCGTTGCTTTGTTCAATCCACCGGAACCTTTGTAGGAATATTTCGCTGAGATGGAATCGCTCACTTGAACAGTTGATTTGAATGCATAATCCACAGAACTGTATGGCGAAACCCCTATGGCCAGTCCCCAGGCGCTTCCGGGTTTCTTGAATCCGAATCCCATTTCATTGATTTGTCCTGAACCGAATTTCGATTGCTCAGTTTGCGAGCTTGCCTTGGTGTATCCGCCTTTAGCTCCTATCTGCAGCGTGGTTGCTTCAAGAAAAGTGTAAGATGCGGGATTGGAGAAATTGACCACCAGAGGATCAGCAATAGGAGTTGTAACGCCACCCATTCCGAAATGTGTGAAAGTACCTGGGTTGGCAAGCACGCCTAATCCGAATCTCGAATAGGCAGAATTGAAATTGCTCTGACCAAAGGCAAAGACTACCAGACATACGGCCGAGGCAGAAAGAAAAAATTTAATTTTCGTTGAGTAAGAGAATTTCATGTAGACCCTCTGGGGTTAAAAACGGGGCGGCAAAAATCGGGCTTTTAAGATGCTTTTCAAAGAATTGCATCATTCCGCCTGTGAGCAAGACGTTCAGACCGATGATTTCACTACAATATTGTTCGATCATTCCATCGGTTTCGAGCACAATTGCTCGGATGACACCTGCACAAATGGATGCTTCGGTGGATGTGCCGACAATTTCCGGCCACGAATCCACAAAATTTACCAGAGGCAATTTTCCGGTGAAATGGTTGAGCGCATTCAACCTCATATGGAGTCCGGGAGCGATGGCCCCACCTATCATTTCACCGTTTTTTACAATAGTATATGTGATGCAGGTACCGCAATCCACGATCAGACAATTTCTCTTTTGAAAGCGACGCACTGCACCGGCAGCATTTGCGAGCCGGTCAGAACCGAGGCTTTGTGGCGTGGCATATTTCATTGTAAAAGGAAAACGCAATTCGGAGTGCAGCACGAGCAAATTTGTTTTGCTGCGAATCCATTTTTCCAATGCGCCGGCATCTGATCGCACGGATGAAAGAATGGCCGATGAAGTGAGCTCATCGTCCAGCAATGTGGATAGTTCTTTTTCCAGCTGATCATCATTCAGCGAAAAGTGCCTCACCATTTTTTCGTCGGAGAAAAAAGAAAACTTGGTGTAGCTGTTGCCCTGGTCTATGGTCAATCGTCTCATGCGGGTACAAACTAAAGACAAAGAGTTGATTTAAGCGTTGAGAATAAATCGTCATTGCCGAAGCATTCGCAAAGTCATCCGCGATGATGCGTTGTTCACAATATTGTACCCTTTGTATTGTCGCGTGGGAGACTGATTCTTCAAATCAATGTGAACATCTTGACATTTTTCAACTTTTCCAATAGAATGGCTGCAATACTTTGGCCGTTGAATTATTAATCCAAAGGAGAAAATATGATTACAAGAAAAGAATTTAGAAAATATGCAACGAACGAAAGAGGTATTACAGGAACCGTGGTAGATGATGTAGTCAGTCATTTGTATGGACCGGAAATGATGACCCGTACTGTGATCGAAGAACGCAACATGCCTTTCCGTGAGGTTGACGTGTTTTCGCGATTGATGGCAGACAGGATCATTTTTTTGGGAACAGAGATCGATGATTATATCGCGAATATTATTCAAGCGCAGTTGCTCTTTCTGGAGAGTGCTGATGCCAAGAAGGACATTCAGATTTACATCAATTCACCCGGGGGAAGTGTGTATGCCGGATTGGGTATTTATGATACGATGCAATACATCAACCCAAGCGTTGCAACAATATGCACAGGTATGGCTGCATCAATGGCGGCGGTGTTGTTGTGTGCAGGGGAAAAAGGAAAGCGAACGGGATTGAAGCACACACGGGTGATGATTCACCAGCCATTGGGTGGTGCGCGCGGACAGGCCAGCGACATTGAGATCACTGCACGTGAAATTCAGAAGTTGAAAAAAGAACTTTATGACATTATTGCAAATCATAGTGGAAAAACGTACGAAGAAGTTTGGGCGAATAGCGATCGCGACTATTGGATGATTGCTCACGAAGCTAAAGAATACGGAATGATCGATGAAGTTCTTGAGAAGAAGAAGCCGGCATAAATTCGGCTGAATGATATGAAGGCTGTCTGTAATGGGCAGCCTTTTTTTGTGGTCGAGTTAATGCGTTATTGGTTATTGCCTGAATGGGCAGTAACGTATTAGTAGGAATGTTGCCGATGCAAATTGCTATAGGAATTAAAGTCTGTACATTACTGAGAAATTAATAACACGGCCTTCGAGGGGTGCCCACAAAGATTTGAAAGTGGGGGAAGAAATGGAGCCTGTGTAGAGATTTTCGATACGAGATTGACGATAGTCCAGAATGTTTTCTGCATTGAGTACACATCGAAAATGGTTTACCTGATATCCGATCATCGCGGCAAGAAACCAGTAGTTGGGTTTGAGCACGCCTAAATTATCGACTTGATTGGCCACCCAACTGGATTCAATTCCGAGGCGCCAGCCATGGCCTGGTTCCACAGCCAAGGTAGTTGCGAATTTATCGCGCGGAGCAAAGGGCAACGAGCCGTAAGAAGACTGATGAGTGACAGTATGATTGTAGCCAGCATATAATTCGAAAGGATGCCACGAGAGGCGCAAATAACTATCCGTGCCATATGATACAATTCTACCGTTGGAGGGGAAGAATGATATGACATCAGTTGTTGCGTGTTTTGCCGGAGTGAGGATAGGATCAATTCTGGTGTAATAAAAAGCCTGATCGAATTGAACAGATAATTTTTCCCATAGCACTGTATGATAGGCGATGTCGTTGTTGATGCCTATTGATTTTTCGGGAGAAATAATGGATATCGATTTTTGAAAATGGCGCAGATCATCAATTGTAAAATACTCAAATGGATCAGGCAGTTTGTAGCCGAATCCGGAACCCAATCGAATGCATAGTTGCCGTGTTGGTTTTAAAAGCAATGACAATCGCGGAAGGATTTGTCCTGAGAATCCATCTGGAGAATCGTAGCGGACACCGGCTTCAGAGGAAAATTTCTCACCGAATTGAGAAGTCAGTTGCGCGAATGTCCCCAGAGTTTGAAATGAATACAACTCCATGTTGAACCCTGTTTTCTGAATAGGATCAAAGCCTAGATAAATAAAATTTGTTCCGACGACCAGCGAATGGGTATCCCACTTTTTCAACAATGCTATTTCGTTGTATCCTGTGGTTTGGTCTGCATTCAGTGAAGCATCCGGGCGAGCATAAAAACGATTTAGTCCCGACCACGATGATTTAATATTGATGTTGGTGGATGCATTGAAGCGATGTTCGAATCGTATCTCGCCGGTATGTCTGGTTGAAATATTTTCTTCGAAATACCTATTCATCGAATCTGCCGATCCGCCGATGACGCGCATGTCACCACCTATTCTGTCCTCGTTGAAATAGGAATACCCAATGATCAGATCAGTCGTTTTTCCGAAGTTGAAAAAGAATTTTGGATGGATGAGCACATTTTGAAATTTCGGCACGTCCGAAAATCCATCTTTGTTTACATCGGCTTCTTGTTGATTTGTGTTTGAAGCGAAAAAATTCATTCCAACCACACTGATTTTTTTTGCGAAATAGACATTGGCGTTGGATTCGTTGAGTGAAGAATAATTCACGGTTGCACCAAGTTCAGTGCTGTCAGCGGGCGTTTTGCTGATGAGATTGATCATTCCACTGATGGAGCCACCACCGAATAGAGTAGAAGCAGATCCTTTTATGATCTCAACTTGCTTTAAGTCCAGCGGTGGGATTTGCATGATGTTTAGGTTGCCGGAAAAGCCGTCGTAGAGTGGTAAACCGTCACGCATGAGTTGTGTGTATCTGCCGCCGAGCCCTTGCATTCTCACCACAGAGCCCGACGAAACGGCAGAGGTTTGTTGAATGTGAATGACTGAAAGATCGCCTAATATGCTGGCGATGTTGCCCGGTTTGATCCCATTCTCTTCGTGCATGTCTTCAAGTCCGAGCACTTCAATTTTTGAGGGCAAATCTTCCAGTCGCGAGTTGGTGCGCGTGGATGAAATGATGACTTCTTCGGTTTCATTCACCGATGCTTTCATTTCTATAGACACATAGGATTGTTCCGGTAAAGAGATTGAAACTTCACTGGTTGTGTAGCCAAGAAAAGACACTTTCAACATGTGGTTACCATCAGGCAAATCGAAGCTGGCGACCCCATCTGTGTTAGTGGTTTTGCCTATGTTCAACGTTGGAATTTGAATCAAAGCCCCAATCAACAAATCTTTGTTGACTTCATCTTTAACCAATACCACTAACTTGTTTTGAGCATGCACGCTGGAAAAAAGGAACAAAGACAGGAACAGGCAAAGAAGAATTTTCGGGGAACAAAGCATTGGATAATTTTTCAGGAAATTTGCGATACGAAATTGGAATGCATTTCAAATTTTGATTTATTGAGCAGAAATTTCGGGAAAGAAAACTATTTGCAAAGTTGAAAGACAAAGCCACTTGATGAGGCGCGATTTCATGGCGTTGGAAAGTCAGTTGATAAGAAGTACATTTTTAATGATAATTTGATGGAAAAGACGGCTTTAATTTGTTGGTAAGAGCGCAAGGCTCCTGCAAAACAATTATAGTAACCTAATCTTTACCTACGTGAGAACGACTATACCTACTATTAAACAACTTCGAGTTTTCGAAGATGTACGCAACATTTTTGTTGTGCTCTGCGCTCTGACTTCGATGAACGGATACTCACAGTGCTATCCAATATTCACCTCAGCCAGTGAAGACATTTCAATTGCCTGTGGAGCAGAGATGCCGCCATTTGATGCTTGCGATGCCACTTCGGAATGCTGTGAAGGCCTTGTAACGGTGACCACTTTCACAAGTGAGACGGGTGCCATTGTTCACGATTGCATTATCAATACGGCCAACGGTCCCGGGCCAGACTGGGCAATATGGCTACCGGATCTGGTTGCTCCAAATGTTTCTTGGAATTTTGTCGGAGATGGACATCTTCAGGTTTATGCAGATGGCACCGGCCATCTTTGGGGAACGATTGCGAACAGTTCCAACGCAGCACTTCAGTGGGAAGTGGACCTTTGGTTTCACAATGGAATGAACTGGGTCGATTGGTCTGCACTTGGCAGAAACTATAAAAATGATCTTGGATTCGCCGGGATGAATTATCTCAACTGGAACTATTATGAGCTTGTTCCGGGATTTGCCAATTTGCATGGAATCGGTGCATTGGCCGGAAGTCATCTTCAGTTGAACCATCAACCTACGAATTTTTTCTATGGTTTTCAGATGGGAGTTGGGGCGAACAATAAGAACGCAAACGATGGATTCAGTGGCTGGTTCAGCTACACAGGAACTTACAATGGGCAGTCAGTTTCTGGTCATGGTGATGTGAATGTAGATGAAAACTGCAATGATGGAAATTCGGGTTGTGCCTCAACTGCATTCACTCAAATTTGTCGTGCGCAGGATTCGTGCAATCACCTTTCATTCCAGTCACAAACCATCTCAGTTGTTGATGATGTGGCTCCAATGGTAGATGATTATGAATTGGTGATTACCATTCCTTGTGATGGCGCTGATGCGATTTTTATAACAGCTACAGATAACTGTTCGGGTGTGACCATCACTTATGTGGACGAAATCGTAACCCCCGGTTGCGGTGGTCAGATCATTCGTCATTACACAGTGACCGATGGATGTGGAAACAGCGTGATCGTTGAACAGGTCATAAATCTTCTTGGAGAAGGGGTGCCGGAGTTTACGGTTTTTCCCGAAGACGTCATGTTGAGTTGTGAGCAAGTGGACGGAATGGAATTGCCCGATGTTGAATGGCTTGGCGGCTGCACAAATACTATTTTGTCTGTCGTGGTTGTCATTACTCCCGGTGATTGTCCTGGCAATTATATAATAGAGCGTATCTATACTTTGACTGATGCATGTAATAATTTAGTTTCTCAAACCTGGACGATCACAGTAGAAGACAATACACCACCACAGATTTTTGATGTGCCTGAAAGCATTTCCATTACATGCGGAGAGAATATTCCCGCTGCATTGCCATTTTCTATTGATAATTGTGATGATGATGTGAATATCACCATCCACGCGATCACAGTTCAGAATTCCTGCGGATATGATTTTACGCGCACATGGACGGCTAT
>JAYTMF010000519.1:0-1328 GCA_043728755.1 Flavobacteriales bacterium | reverse complement strand
ATGTTTATAATGCTGATCAGTTTCAGTGCAATCGCACAGAACAAAGCGCAGATTCATATTAAGAAGAATCATAATGGTGTCCAATCGGAAGAAACACGAGAGGTGCTCATAGCTGAAGATCAGAAAATTCAGGACTTGCTCATGGAATTAGGTATTCTTGATGAACTGGGCAACCTGATAGAAGGTCAGGAACTGGAGATAAAAATTGAAAAATCAGAAGGTTCAGGACAACTACAACATCTCGAACTCCTGTTCGGACAAAAGTCACTTTCAAATAATACACTGCCAGAATTTGCGCCAGCACCTCCTACGGAAAAAAAACCTTTTCTGGGCGTTATGCTTCGCGAAAACAAACAGGAAATTAAAACAAACTCCGGAGCGAAAGGCGTGTTGATCACGGAAATCGTTGAGGGCACTGCTGCGGAAAAATCAGATCTTCATGAAGGTGACATTATTTTGGGAATAGACGGTAAACAGATGAATAGCATCAGTGATGTGATCAATCAAATTCAGTCGCATGAGTCAGGAGAAAAAGTGACTGTCTTAATTCTGCGTGACGGCAAAGAACAGAAGATAAAAACGAAGCTAGGCGAGCGCGAAATGGAGAAAAGCGGAGAATTGCGCAGTATGCAAATTGAAAAAGAGATGGAATCAATTGATGACAGCAATTTCCGATTCCGATTTAGTCCGGATTCAATTACCATATTTGGACCACTCGATCCGGATGGAATTATCTCAACCGACTCGATGAAAATCTGCCAACCGTTCACATGGCACGGTGAAGGAATGGAGATAAAAGAAACCGCCTTTCTTGGAGTGACTCCCGCTGAAGGCGAGGCAACTTTGGGAGCGAAGGTGAATGTTCAGGAAGGAACCTCCGCAGAAAAAATGGGATTGCAAAATGGGGATGTCATAACTTCTGTCAATGGCAAATCTGTGAAAACCTTTCATGAGTTGGCCGATCAAGTCAACTTAATGAAGCCCGGTGAAACAATTCAATTGGATGTTCTTCGCGGAGGCAAACAAAAGGCAATCTACGGTCCTATCGGCACTAGAGAAATTAGTAGTCTGGATGACTTTAGAATATTCCACGACTTCAAAGGAATGGATGAGGGCGGAAATTATTTCTATGATTTTGAATTCGACATGGATGCAAATGATATTGAAGATCGCATGCAAAAACTGTTGTTTGAATTAGATGAAAAACAACTTCAACTCGATGATGAACGTTCTCGCATCGAAGATGAAATTGAAAGACTTCACGAAAACAGAGAGTCCTTCACTATCAAAATTCAAATCGCTGAAATCACTGCTGAAGACGCAACATC
>JAYTMF010000518.1:0-1008 GCA_043728755.1 Flavobacteriales bacterium | reverse complement strand
ATGAAAGAAATTGAAAGTGGAAACTTGAAAAAAGCATGGGGCGGAATAGCAAGCGTTCAGTTTTCTCTTCCCGTGATATGGACAGCGGCGAAGAAACGCGGATTCAAAATCGAAGACGTTGCGAAATGGACAAGTACTTCCGTTGCGAAATTTTTACATATCGATTCGATGAAAGGAAAAATTGCGGAAGGGTTTGATGCTGATCTTGTCGTCTGGAATCCGGAAGAAACTTTTACTGTGAAAAAAGAAGACATCCAATTTCGCCACAAGGTGACACCTTATATAGGAGAAGAATTGTACGGTGTCGTGAAGCAAACCTACCTTGCGGGCATAAAGGTGTTTGAAAACGGAAAGATCGATTCAACACCACATGGGAAATTTTTGATGAAGAACAAAACTCAATTAGCATAAAGCATTATGGAAATTATACAAACAGATAAACCGGCCTATACTTCATTCATCGATCTCGCATCAGAAAAAATCGGAGGCAAGGCTGTCATTTGCAGTGATGATTTTTTTGCAGAGAAAGAAAATTTATTGAAATCAGGCCGTGGAATTTTTATTGCCGACAAATACACCGATCGCGGTAAGTGGATGGATGGTTGGGAGTCGCGCAGGAAGCGCACACCGGGACATGACTGGTGTATCGTTCAACTTGGCGCCTCAGGAGTAATTCATGGTGTTGACATCGACACCCATTTCTTTTTGGGAAATCATCCTCCGCATGCATCCATCGAAGCGTGTCACATTGAAGGATATCCTACTGCAGAAGAGTTGATCTCACCGGATATCAAGTGGACGGAAATACTTTCCAAATGCGCCCTTGATCCGGGAAGTCAGAATTTCCATGAGATCAGGAACAATGAAATCTGGACGCACTTACGTCTCAACATTTTTCCGGACGGCGGCGTTGCGCGATTGAAAGTGTATGGTGAAGTGTATAAGAACTGGCAGCTGGTGAAGAAAGATGAAACGGTTGATCTTGCATCAGCCATCAACGGTGCGAAA
>JAYTMF010000517.1:0-1711 GCA_043728755.1 Flavobacteriales bacterium | reverse complement strand
CAACACATATTCCTTTTGATGAGATGGCGACATCACTTCAAAACTTTTTTTTGCCAACTTCTTTTTTGCCAAAGCCTGAATAAAATCAATTGGCAATTTCAATGATTTCTTCTCTTCAGCTGACTCCACCTTCAATCCCATCAGATTGATCTGCACCGCCTCGAGAATGTATTCGCGGATTATTTTCAAATCAACATCCTTTATAGAATGAAACTTAATAGAGCGTGCTGAAACATTCCCTCCCTTCGCTTCTATGAGTACGTTGTAGGTATCTTTCATAAGTGCTCCCTTGAAAAAATGAATAGCCGAATGATTCTTAAAAGACCAGATCATGCATACCAAACCCATACAGCTAAAATTTGGGGATGACCATTTCCATTCTTCTTCAAGGCCAATATTTAACTGATGAATGCACCTGCGAATATTTGTGAGAATAGGCTGGGCAAACACCTCCGCGTTGTCGATATAAGCATCGATTTTTTCCGTCGTATTTTTTGCGGATGAAGCCTTCTTCAGCGCCATAACAAATTACATTTTTTCAATGACAACAGCATAGCCCTGCCCCACTCCAATACACATAGCACAGAGAGCGTATTTTTTATTCTGCTTGTGCAATTCAATACTTGCTGTCTGAAGTAAACGCGTACCACTCATTCCTAAAGGATGCCCCAAAGCGATTGCGCCACCGTTGGGATTGAGTCGTGGGTCATTGTCTTCAATTCCCAATTGTCGTGTACAAGCTAAAACCTGAGCCGCAAAGGCTTCATTGAGTTCGATGATATCTACCTGATCTAAACTAATGCCTGCACGTCTGAGCGCAAGTCTGCTTGCGCCAACAGGCCCAATGCCCATAATACGTGGTTCAACTCCGACAACAGCCGATGCGAGAATTCGCGACTTCGGCATGAGGTTATTTTTTTTCAATCCATCCTCAGATGCCAATAACAACGCAGCGGCACCGTCATTCAAACCTGAAGCATTGCCGGCTGTAACACTGCCGTCCTTTTTGAATGCAGGTCTGAGTTTAGCCAGCACCTCCAACGTTGTATCCGGTCGAATAAATTCATCTTCAGAAAAAGTTGTGGGATTACCCTTGCGTTGCGGAATTTTCACCGGTGCAATTTCTTCCGCGAATCGTCCGCTATTCACGGCTGTTGCGGCCTTTTCTTGCGAGCGGTAGGCAAACAAATCCTGATCATCGCGAGATATATTATAAAGTTCAGCAAGATTTTCAGCAGTCTCTCCCATGGCGTCGGTACCGAAGATCTCTTTCATTTTCGGATTGATGAATCTCCAACCGAAACTACTGTCGCACATTTGCGCATCTCTTCCGAAAGCAGAAGACGTCTTTGAAATGACCCATGGACCACGTGTCATGTTTTCAACACCTCCGGCAATAAAGACATCGCCTTCATTGCAGTGCAGTGCACGCGCCGCACTAATGGCGGCAGACATCCCTGAAGCACATAATCTGTTGACCGTCTCGCCTGGAACACTCAACGGTAAACCTGCGAGCAAAAGCGCCATACGTGCGACATTTCGGTTGTCTTCTCCTGCCTGATTAGCGCAGCCCATGATGACATCACAGATAACTGCCGGATCGAGAGCTGGAAACTTCTCCAGCAATTTTTGAAGGACATGCGCTGCCAAGTCATCAGTCCGAACAGCAGAAAGTGTTCCGCCGAAATCTCCAACAGGAGTACGCACTCCA
>JAYTMF010000516.1:0-7141 GCA_043728755.1 Flavobacteriales bacterium | reverse complement strand
CAGCATTGTGGATGATTTTGGAGACACCATTTGGGCAGGTACAATAACAATTGATGCGAATACTTGTACAACGTTTCAGTTGACATCATGAATTCTAAAAATTTCAAGAGAAGGCGGGGAGTTCCCGCCTTTTTTATGATTGTTGGAATTTTCATTAAAATAAGATTCAAAGTAGGATTTCGCACTAAAAACAAAGGGTAAAAAATTCATTACGCCATTCTCTCCATTTAGATTAAATCTTTTTGTAAAAATAAATCTACAACAATGGATTGACAGACCTTTTGAGGAACACGACGACCATCCTTTAGAAATTTTACAAGGGGTTCTTTTTTGAAACTGTCAAATATATTAGTGTCTATTCAATGAAATCGATAGTTTTGATTATCAAAAAAAAACGTTTAGCTCGCTATTTATTTGTAATAAATAACTCCAAAAGCGCACGAGATGACCAACCACTAAATAACTTATCGGCACTACTCAAAACCTCAGTATGATATCACCTGTGACTTAATAATTCGAGCATTCGACTCAAAATCGATTATACTCATTTCGTATTCAAGTATCCATTTGAACATTATCATTGCATCAGGATGCCGAATGCTCTCAAATTAGTGTGTCGCATCCCGAAAACATTGTGAACAAGAACTGGTTGATTCAACGAAGTAAATTATTGCTGCTAGTCGTGGGGCTTGTATTCCTCACACACTTCGCCTTGATCACTACATACTGCTTCCGCGACAATCTTCCCTATTCCATCACGCGCTATGCAGATCGTTATGCAGTGCCTATGTTTCATCAAAACTGGAAATTGTTCGCGCCGGATCTTGCTAAGTACAATGTCGAACTTGAATACCGTTATGTGCGGCAATCGGATTGGAGCCAATGGGAAGATGCGAGTGGTGCCTTTGGATTTGGCAGGACATCGCGCATTGAAACCGTTGAGCAAGGATTCAATTCCGCACTTGGATGGCAGGTCATGAATAATTTTTATTCGCGTGATGGAAGGAGGCAGTTTGACAGAATTGTTCAAAGTCCCGATTATGCGCGTGCACTTTATTTTGTGTTGAAATTGCATCAACTCTATCGCGATCCGGTGATGCCTGATTCGGTGCAGATCCGACTCAACTTCCGTTTTACTCCACCGCCTGATCAAGCGTACACTTTTCAAACTTCCCAACTTGAATTTCCGGTATATGTGCCCACACCCTAAGCGATGAGCATCATGGATAAAATAACACATCACCTGACGGATAAGGTCATTGCGCCGCATTCGATGCGTCTGTTTTCCACGCTTGTCTATGCGTGGTTTCTGATCAATGTGATGTTGGTGTGGAATGTAAAAGATTTGCTCTGGGGACCACACAATGTGTTTTATCGCCAGGGACAAGCAGATTCTTTCATTGAAAATTTCTTCTATCAATTGATCTATGATGCGACAAGATTCAAGGTCATTTTCGCAATACACATTCTGAGTGCATTTATAGGAATATCGGAAAAAACGTGGAGCTTTCTTCCGCGCATATTCGCTTGGGCGACAGGATGGATACTTTTTTACGCTGCAGTACAAGCCTTCAATTCGGGAATGATGATCATGCTCTCCCTTGCGTTTTTTTGCAGCATTGTGTATGCAAAGGCAACGGGAGTTTTTCGCATCACACTTACTAACGTTGCGCGCTATGCGTGTATCATTCAAATCAGTCTTGTGTACCTCGTAGCGTCAGTGTATAAGCTCAGCGGTGCACAGTGGCTCGCAGGTGATGCGATGTATTATACCTTGAACATCGATCAATTTTCATCATCGATGTGGATAGACAGCTGGATGCTCAAATCGTGTTTTGTGATGAAGTCACTCACCTATTTCGCACTCATTTATCAATTCCTTTTTCCAGTGATGATCTGGATCAAAAAAGGAAGAAATCTATACCTGCTTATCGGTGTTGCATTTCACCTCTTCATAGGCATCTTTATGCACTTGTGGGACTTTGCGCTGGCGATGATTTTTGCATATGCCCTATTTTTTGATGATGCATTTGCGAAGAGAATGCTGCAATTGTTTAGACGCAAAGCGCGAGGAATGAAAGTTGAAAATTGAAGGTTTTCGGGCAACCTATCTCGACGAAGAGATTCGCAAATCATTGAACACATCCGCAGAGGAATTTTATACCCCTGTGATTTATAAAGCAGGCCACTGTTTGAGAAATCATACAGCGGTAAATGCCGATGGATACAAGTGATTAGTTCAATCTGGCGAAGCAAAGATTGGACTATTACACTTTTCCTTTCGGTATTACTCTTCAGAACACCGCCACAAATCGCGAATCAAAAATCACAAATCTCCAATTCAGTTAATGTGTCAATCAGATCAAAGCAGTTCCCCGATGATCTTCTCCACTGTATAACCCTCAGCCTCTGCTTTGTAATTGCGCACGATGCGATGACGGAGAATTGGCATGGCCACAGCGCGGACATCTTCGATATCCGGACTGTATTTTCCATTGAGAGCAGCATGGCATTTAGCGCCAACGATCAAGTATTGTGAAGCACGTGGACCGGCACCCCAGCTGAGGAAGTTGTTGACCATTGCCGGCGCCGTTGCGCCATCGGGACGTGTTTTACTGACAAGTTTCACAGCGTATTCAATGACGTTATCCGTCACTGGCATTTTGCGAATGAGTTGTTGATAGAACACAATTTCTTGTCCGCTGATAACCGTGTTTACCTGAGGAACGAGATTGGTTGTCGTGCTTCTAACAATTTCCATTTCTTCCTCCATCGATGGATAATCCACCCAAATGTTGAGCATGAAACGGTCGAGCTGAGCTTCAGGTAGTGGATATGTTCCTTCCTGTTCTATAGGATTTTGCGTAGCGAGAACGAAAAACGGCGAAGGCAGATCGTAAGTTTGACCGGCAGCCGTCACGCGTCTTTCCTGCATGGCCTCGAGCAATGCAGATTGCGTCTTGGGAGGCGTGCGATTGATCTCATCCGCGAGTATAATATTCGAAAAGATGGGACCTTTTATGAATTTGAAATGGCGGTTTTCATCGAGGATCTCAGAACCGATGATGTCGCTCGGCATCAAGTCGGGAGTAAACTGAATTCTATTGAAGGACAATCCAAGTGATTGACCAATGGTGCTTACAAGCAGCGTTTTCGCAAGACCGGGAACACCTACAAGAAGACAGTGACCATTTCCAAAGATGGAAATGAGAACATTCTTAACCACATCATCCTGACCAACGATGGCCTTCTTGATTTCTTTTTGAAGAATGCTGTATTTACCTTTAAGTGAATCCAACGCTTCCGCATCGGAGTTGAATTTTACATCTGTCATATCCTGTTCTAAAAAATGTGTCCTGCAATTCTTGGTTGCAAGGGCGAAAATAAGTTTTGTTTCGGGCAGCGTTCGATACGCAAACTGTTAAGGTTTGTTTTTGATCCAGGGAAATTGAAAAGTACATTCTGCAAAATCCTCATGAACCATAACGTAGGTGTTATCAATTTTTTTCTTCACCCATTTATCCGTTTCATTTTGTTTGGCTTCCGCTTCGGTCACTTGTTTAAAGATCTCGTAATCATCTTTCATGCTGGCAGAGTGCGCAGAAATTCTCTTGTCTAGCTTGTACACCACGTAAGCTTGTGTACCATCTTCGGCAGCTGTGAGCACGGCATCGCTGATTTCTCCTACTTTGAGATTGAGCATGATGAGGTTGAGCTCCGAACTCAATGTTGAAACTTCATGCCTCGTGCCACCAGTGGAAAGACTCAAAATCTTTCCGCCTTGATTTTTTGTTTCAACGTCTGTGCTGTATTTCGCCGCAGCCTTGCCAAAGTTCGTGGTGTCATTGCGCAAAACAGGAAGTAACTGTTCAAGTGAAACACGCGCGATATCCAGATCTTCGGGCATCACTTTCGGTGACATCAGAATATGACATGACTCGTATGCTTCGCCGCGTCGTTCAACTACCTTCACGATGTGGTAACCATAAACGGATGAAAACACAGGGCTATACGTTCCTTCGGGCGTATTAAAAACTGCAGCTTCATATTCCGGAACAAAAGAACCTTTTCGTTGCATTGGGTAGCATCCACCTTTGTACTTTGATCCAGGATCCTCGCTCCACTTCGCAGCTTCCAGTGTAATGGACGATTTACCCGTTACCAGATTCACGCGAATTGAATCAAGAACATGAATGATTCGCGATCTTTCCGATTCTCGAATCGTTGGACTCATTGCAATTTTTGAATATTCAATTTGCTCGCCAATAAGTGGAAGAGAATCTTTGGGAACGGTATTGAAATACCGCAACACATCTGCCGGCGTAACCTTTGTGTGTTTGTTGATCTCGTCCTGCATCTTTTGCACCAGCAACTGATCCTTAATCAAGTCGAAGTATTCATCCTTCAATTGTGCCGATGTTTTTCCGTAATATTTTTCGAACTCTTCAACGCTGCCAAACATTTGCATGAAATAATTGAGTCTGCGTTCTACCTGAGATTGCACCTCAGCATCACTCACCGTGAGGCTATCCAACTTGGATTGGTTGAGTAATAGTTTCTGATACATGAGATTCTCGTACGCACCGCATTTTTCCTTTTGATTTACCCCACCTTTTCCTTCGGTCATTTCCATGATCGAATTTTCCAACTCACTTTGGAGCAGAATTTCATTTCCTACCACGCCGATGATCCTGTCGACCACTTTGCCGGGTTGCGCCATGGCATTGATCGAAAGCAAACAACACAATATGTAGAGTAACTGTTTCATTTTTTATTGTAATACGACTTGACCAAATTTTCCTGCTGAGCACGAGCGTATAAATCTCTGCGCATCGTATCCAGCAACTCTCGTTTTCTTCTATTGATGATCATACTTCTGATTCGCTCTCTTTCAAAACTCAAAGGAGACCTACTTCCATTGAGCTGATAATCTGTAATGGTGATTAGGTACTGATTATTGTCCTTTTCAAATTCAATTGTCTTTTTCTTCTTGAGAAACGCTTCAATGTCATAAACCTCGAGCGGCACTTGCTTCATGAATTCCTCCCAGAGCAACCAATGATCTTCATTGAAATAGTAATTTGCGCCAATGTCCACACACATTTGCTCCCACTTCACATGATCTTCAGGCTTCACAGAGTAGAACAACTTTTTGAGCTGGGGTAGAACTTTGATGGCTGCATCCACTGCACAGAACTTCACTTTAACTATGTAGCCCTTCAGCTGAAAATTCTTGTCGTTATCGTTATAGTATTGTTCAATTTCATTCTCCGTCACCATGGTATCCAATTTCTGACTTACCCACTCCTGCTCGTATGCGTAAGTGAGCAATGATTTGCGATAGTTTTCGATCAGCTCATTAAAATCCATCTTGTCTTCCGGCAGACTTACTTCCGCCTTGGCAACGATGAGTTGCTCCATGATCCATTCCTGAATGTATCGATCCGAAAGGGCAGCGCTATCTATAGCATTCGAATTATCGGGGATTACTTCCATCAGTTCGTTGAGGGTAAGTTTTTTATCTCCTACCTCCACCAATACAGCGTCCTGATCATCCTTTTTGTTACAAGCCGAAAAAATCAGGCATGCTGAAAACAAAAAGAGGACGATTCTACGGGACACATACATAGACTTATTTAATTGAATAAACTACGTCCTTATTGACAGTGTACTTGTATTTATTGCGCAATTCCACGATCCATTCCTGCTCGAGGTAAGTCTGATAATCCGAAGTGATCATCCCTTTGGCTTCCTCCAGTTTTTTTGGAGCAGCGGGAAGAATATTCTTGATATCCACCAGAAATATTTGTTCATTTTCAACGATATCCTGACTGAGTCCAACCTTCCATGCAGTCTTCTCAAACAGTTTGCGGTCCTCCTTGGCGAAAATTCCTTCTTCAATCTGAAGATTCAGCTGAGAATTTTTATTGAGTTCACCGGCTATCTCAGACTTGTCCTTTCCTGCAAGCAACATTTTCTTTAGGTCTTTTGCAACCAATGCATTTGCACAAGTGTAAATCACCGTTTCTGCTCTTTCAGGCCACATGAACTTGGTCGCATTGACCTTGTAGTATTCCGCCAAACCCGCGCTGTCCTTCACTGCGCGCGACCACACTTTTTGATCTGTCAATTCGAACAACAAGATGCCTTCACGGTATTCTTTCATCAACAATCGGAATGCCGTATGCTTTTGTTCCAACTTGCTGTCCTCATAGGCGAGCAGTTTTTCTTCACCGAATTTTCCGACTTGCAATTTCAAATATTCTGAAGGAATAAGCATTGAACGATTCATACCTCTGTCGCGCATATAGTCATTAAAATCCTTCACCAATGTCGGTTTACCATCAATGGTGAATAGCATCTTTTTCATCTGGCTCTTCTTCATGTTCACTTTGCCGGCGTAGATGTTTGAGTCGGCCATAGCAGCAAGAGCGTTGATCTCTTTTTCATTGAGCGTATAGTTGTAATTCTTTTTCAGCTTAATGATAAAAGAACTGCGAGTTTGTTCCGAGCGGCCATCTTTAGAAACATCATTGCGCAATTTTTTCTCCTGCTCCTCAAAGCTATCGAGTGGTTTATAGCCAAGTCTTTTAATGATGTGCCATCCGAAATCCGTTTTAATGGGAGCACTGATGTCACCATCCTTAGCCAGACCAAAAGCGGCATCTTCAAATTCCATTACCATTTTGCCTGTGCCAAACCAAGGCAATTCACCACCTTTCTTTGAAGAGCTTCCATCCTCAGAAAACTTAGAAGCAAGATTTTCGAACGTGTCTTCATTGCTTATCACTTTCTGATAAATCTCCTGCATTTTCTGTTGCGCGTTCATTTCACCATTGGCTTCTTGCTTAGGCTTTACCATGATGTGCGCTGCATGAATCTCACCACGAGCAGGGCGCTTGTCAATCACTTTGATGAGATGATAGCCATATCTGGTGCGCACTGGCAATGACACGCTACCAACCGGAGTGTTGTATGCTGCGGCTTCAAAAGGATAAACCATTTGAAAAGCTGTGAAGTATCCCAGGTCACCGCCATTTTCTTTCGCGCTTGGATCATCAGAGCCATCCTTACCGCGGGCAACGGTATTGAAATCTTCACCATTCACCACTCTCTCGCGCAAGGCCATGATCTTGTGGTA
>JAYTMF010000515.1:0-3409 GCA_043728755.1 Flavobacteriales bacterium | reverse complement strand
TACAGTATAGGGACTTCCTTCATCTTTCATCACCTCGTCTTTCTCGAATATCACATGATCTTTAAACGTGTGAAAGGAGATATTCTTCTTTTTAAGAACTTCATGTATTTGTCCGTCACGCTGTCTGGCGTATGGTTCGTAATCAGAGTTGGAAAAGACATTTTTCACATTGTAGCTCGATGTAATTTCTTCCCAAATGATTGCTGGTTTGCCGTGGTAAGTTTTGAGTGTGCTGCCATGAGTCTTAAGTTCATCATTCAACCTCATTAGTTCCTGTTGAATGAAAAGCATTCTCGCATCTTTTTTATTTCTTATTTTATCAAGAATCTCACTATCGAAAATAAAGACTAGCATAACAGGTAACCCAGCTTGCAAAGCATGGTGCAATCCAGTGTTGTCTTCAAGCCTCAAATCTCTTCGGATCCAGAACAAGTTGATCGCTTCTTTATTCATTCGTTGTGTTTACATTTTTGTTGTCATAGCAAGGATGAATGTCTTTTCAACTTTGAATGCATGTGACGTCAGTTATCTTTGTTGAATATCGCATTTTCTAAGTTTTGATTGTTCATGTTTGTGAACATTATTTTTTTCATTGTGTGGATCATTCTAAGGAATGCCAAATGTTTATTTTGTAAAACATGAAGTACGTATTAATTGTTCTGGTTTTCTTTCATTTTTCTGTAAATGCACAGACGCCATGTGTAAATGGTTTCGCCGGAAGCTATCCCTGCGAAAATGTAGATTTGATTCATCACATTTTACCTGCGGATATTGGCGGCGCTCAAACCAACGAAGTGTGGGGTTGGACAGATTCAATGTACAACAAGGAATATTTGCTACTCGGGTCTTCAACGGGAACTTACTTTTTTGATTTGTCTGATCCGTTCAATCCTTTTTTACTCGGTAGATTGCCTACACATACCGTTAATTCTGCGTGGCGAACATTGCGCACTCATCTCAACTACGCTTTCATTTGCAGCGAAGCATCGGGTCATGGTATGCAGGTATTCGATCTCACTCGATTGAGAAATGTTCAGAACCCACCTGAAATTTTCACCGAAGACGCACATTATCCAGGATTCGGAAATTGTCACACCCTCGCCATTTGCGAGGAGATAGGTTTTGCCTATGCCTGCGGAACTAATACTTATTCCGGGGGATTGCATATCATCAATATTCAGAATCCATTGAATCCAGTCATAGCAGGTGGTTACGAGCTCAACGGATACACGCACGAAGCTCAGGTGCTGGTTTACAATGGACCCGATCTGGATTATTTAGGACAGACGATTGCTTTCTGTTTCAATGGAAATGTTGACCTTCCTGTAACGGTGGTCAACGTGACTGATCCAACGGATGCTTCCACGATTTCTTTGTCAACTTATCCCAATAAACGATATTGTCATCAAGGTTGGCTCACGCACGACAGTGCATACTTGCTGCTCGGCGATGAGTTGGACGAGTATTACCAATTGGTGGATAGCCTTCACACTATTTTGTGGGATATGCATGATCTTGATGCTCCGCTTTACATGGGTTTTCATGTCGGTGGAACGTCCATTGATCACAATCAGATCATCGTTGGTAATTTGGATTATCAGAGCAATTACACTGCAGGTCTCAGTATTCTGGATGTTTCTCAAATTGCAGATTCAAGTCTCCGTCGCGTCGCTTATTTTGATCATTATCCCGCGAACGATAATCTTGATTTTCAAGGCGAGTGGATGAGCTATCCCTATTTTGAAAGTGGTGTTATTCCAGTAAGCGATATTTATAATGGCGTGTTCTTGCTGAAACCAAATTTCATTGAAGTGGTCGCACCAGTGTTCATTTGCACCAATGAAACACTCAGCATGAATCTGATATTGAAAGACGGATTTCCAGGACCTTATAACATCTCATTCGATGGACTTCCAAATGGTATGACGCCGATTTACAATTTGAATGCAATCGAAGCACCTGCGGAATTAAGTATTTCTATCGAGGACATAGAGGGTTTTAATGGTATTCTGAATTTTCAAATTACTGTTCAGGGATTATTTCACAACTATTCGAAGGCAGTTACAATTCTTTTTGTAGAACCGATGGCATGGTATGCTGATGTCGATGGTGATGGATTCGGAGATGAGCTTGTTCCATTGCTGACATGCATCCCGCCTTCGGACTACGTTGCCATTTCCGGTGATTGTGATAGCGCAAATCCATTCATATTTCCGGGTGCCCCTGGAACGCTTGACGGTATCGACAACAACTGCAACAATGTTATCGACAATGATGAAATTGCTTTTTGCGCTGATCTCAACGGTGATTATATCATCAATGTAACCGACATACAAATGTTGATGGGCGATCTCGATTGCGTCGGCAATGACTGTCTTGCTGATCTCAACAACGATGAAGTTACCGGACTATATGATCTCATCATTTTGATCTCAGACTTCGGCGAAGAATGTCCTTAATTACATATTATACTCATGTGATTTCTAAAACATGCCAATGTTTGAGAAATCATACAGTGGTATATGCCGATGGATACAAGTGTTTAGTTTAATATGGCGAAGCAAAGATTGGACTATTATACTTGTCTAATCGGTATTAGGCACGCTCACTCTGATCATCGCTATCCAAAAGCTGTTGCTTATACAATAAAGTATAGATGCCATTTCTTTCAATAAGGTCCTGGTGTTTTCCCTCTTCCTTTATTACCCCATGATCAAGTACTATGATGTGATCCGCATTTTTAATGCTTGAGATTCTGTGCGCAATAATGATACTGGTCTTATTATGCATCAATCGTTGCAATGCCTGCAATATGTGGTCCTCGGTTTCAGTATCTACCGCACTCAGGCAATCATCAAATATGAGTATCTCCGGATTCTTTGCAATAGCACACGCAATTGAAATTCGCTGCTTTTGACCGCCGCTGACATTTATTCCGCGCTCGCCAAGCACTGTCTGATATTGATGCGCAAATCCCATGATGTTGTCGTGGATGTGCGCATCCTTTGCCGCGGATTCAATTTCTTCTTGCGTTATGCCATCCCGTCCGAAGGAAATATTATTCGCAATGGTGTCAGAGAACAGAAATATTTCCTGAGGAACATATCCAATTCCTTTCCTGAGTTCGAACAAATTGTGATCTTGGAGCTTTTTACCATTGATTGTGATTGAGCCTTCTTGTGGATCCATCATGCGCAAAAGCAGATTTGCGATGGTGCTTTTTCCACTTCCTGTACGCCCAATGATTCCAAGTGTTTTTCCTTCAGGGACCTTGAATGTAACATGTTGTAATGCTTGAACACCACTGTCTTCGTATGTATAACTGACTTCGTTGAACACGATGTCGCCCTTCACCTGAGTCAGCTCAGCAACAGTATTGATGATGTCTGGTTTTGTTCTTAAAAATTCG
>JAYTMF010000514.1:0-1736 GCA_043728755.1 Flavobacteriales bacterium | reverse complement strand
AGGCTTTTTGTAGTTCATAATTTCAATGTGTTAGTGGTAATGATCGACTCAAATACCTTTCTTTTGCGGCTGTTCGTTTTAATATGATCTCATTTCTCTTGAAGAAGACTGGCTATGGTTTGCTCGTGTTGGCGGGTGTGATCACTGTGGTTTTCTTTTTATTCAATCTGGCTCCCGGTGATCCTGTCCGCAATCTTGTTGGAGAAAATGCATCCGAAGAAGTAGTTCTCAATATGCGTAAGAAGCTTGATCTCGACCTTCCGGTGGGTAAGCGATTCTTACTTTATCTCAATGACCTATCTCCTGTTGCAGTGCTCAATCCGAGCATTTCTGAAAGCCGAATTTTTTTTAACTCCGATAAGTATCATGGCTTTGAATTGTTGCGATTCAATACGAATCGGGCTTTGGTGCTTAAAAGGCCGTATCTCAAACGTTCATTCGTTTCTGATAAAAGTGTTGCTACCATTTTAGCGGAGGTTATTCCCGGCACTGCTGTGCTTGCCGTGGTATCTATTACTCTGGCATTGATCTTTGGATTGTTGATGGGTATCGTTTCTGCATTGAAAAAAGACACCATTTACGATCGACTGATGTTGTTTATCAGTGCTCTTGGAATGGCTGGTCCGTCTTTCTTCGTTGCCATCATTGTCGCCTGGATAGGTGCAATTCTCTGGCGCGATCAAATTGCACTTTCAATATGGATTTTGTTGGCAGCGATCATTCCGCTTGTCTTGCTATTCATACCCAAATCGATTTTTAAAAATGAAAAATGGCCTCGTCCTAAAGTGGGATGGTGGCTTTCTTGCACATTCCTTTCGATAGGGTTGATCACTTCAGTTTTTTGTGATAATCATTCGTTGTGGTGCATCGCGTTGATACTTCCCGGTACAGGTTTAAACATGACAGGTAGCCTATACAGCGTGGACGTATGGCGCGGTGAATATCTCGATCTGCGCAATATGATCCTGCCTGTTATCACCTTGATGATTCGTCCGTTATCGGTGATCGTTCAATTGACGCGTAGTTCATTACTTGATGTCATGCAGCAGGATTTTATCCGTACAGCTCGGGCAAAAGGACTCTCAGAATTTCAAGTGGTCTTTGGTCACGCTCTGCGCAATGCAATGAATCCCGTGATCACAGCCGTGAGCGGATGGTTTGCGTCGCTGCTGGCCGGTGCAATATTCGTTGAGTTTGTTTTCGGATGGAAAGGACTTGGGCAGCAAATGTTCACTGCTATTGAAAACCAGGATATGCCCGTTGTCATGGGTGGGGTGATCGTCATTGCTACGGCCTTCGTACTTATCAATATCATCGTAGATATTATCTACGGATGGATAGATCCGCGCGTTAGAATCAGTTGATACAATTTTCAATGAAATGCGCTCAGACCATGGCCTTTTCACAATAGGCGAGGGCAGAGGTGTTCAGTAAAGTCAACATTTTTTTGCCCATGTCGTTGTAATACCGCTTGGTGCGATATCCAACTACCCATTCAATGCCGCGAACAGCGTTGGTGAGAAACATCTCATCAGCAGCCAGCAGATTATGAGGATTCAAAGTGCATTCGTACACTTTGATCTTATTTTCAAGTGCGAGATTTATGATGTTCATTCGCATCGTTCCTGCTATGCAGCCATCTTCCAACGTTGGTGTATAAAGCACGCCATTGGAGACAATGAAAATATTACTCGATGTTGATTCAATGATGGCAAGTTTGCTGTTTTGAATCAGAG
>JAYTMF010000513.1:0-1852 GCA_043728755.1 Flavobacteriales bacterium | reverse complement strand
GGCGTTGGCCGAACCATCACGCTGATGGTCTTGCTTTCATCGCAGCCAAAGCTGCTGATCGCCGTGAGCGTTACAGGTGTTGGCCCCCAATTGTTGAATGTATATTGAATGGAATCGGATGAAAGAAGTGTCTGGTTTTCTATCGTCCACAACCAGGCCACCAAGTCATCTGTTGCAATAGTGCTTTCATCAAAAAATGTTTGAGACGTGAATTGACAAGCGGTGTTGGGTGAAAAAAGAACATGTGGCACCGCATGTATATTCACGACACTATCACGCGATGTCGTGCAGCCATACTCACTCACAGAAGTGAGCAATACGGGATAACTTCCGTAAATGGGAAAGATGACGGGTTGAGGACTGAATTGAAAACTTTGTCCACCGGCACCGAAATTCCAAATGGTTTGTGCGATTGTCCCCTCCGCAATGGAAGATTGATTTTGAATCTGTAGTCCAACATCAAGACACTCATCAGAAAAGACGAATTGTGAATTCGGAAGTGCTCGAATATGCATGACGGCACTGTCGATATCCACACAACCGAAATTATCCGTGAAGGCATATTGAAAATCGTGATGTCCATAGCCAATGGATGCGTCAAAGGACGCAACGGTATCGGGTCCATAAGTATAAACCCCTCCGGCAGGTATTGCACCGTTGAGTGGGATGATTCCCGCATCTTCACATACATCAGCAAAGTCGTTGAAAAGGACCTGCGGTAATGGATGAATATAAATCCAATCCGTTGCAGTATTGAAGCATTGGAAATTATCAGTGTATCGATAAATGATTTGATAATCTACCGAGCTGGGCATTGCCGGATTGAAGGTGTCAATTACACTGCCGTTCAAGGTGTAAACGCCCGGTGGATCGTTTGGATATCCTGCCATCAATTCAATCTGTGGATCACTGAAGCAAACTGACGAATTCACGTCAAAGGTGACTTGCGGCAAATCCTTTACCTCAAGTAAAATCGTATCCGTTCGTACACAGTCTGCATAATATCCTGTTACCACGTAAACTGCGTCATCAAAGGGGTGCAGCAGAAACTCACTGAAGGAATCGCCTTGAGATAATTGCGATTCGTCTTGCCATTGAAAGGAAGATCCATTTGCGATATCGACTTGAAGTGTGTCGCCAAAACAGATGTATGAAGGGATTGAAAACGCCAATGTGAAGTCGTCAACAACGATGGAATCAACGCAACTGATGAGAACAGGACATCCATTGGGATCCGACATAATCATCGAGGGACAATAGGTGCCGGGCGTGAGATAGGTATGCCCCGTCATGGTATTTCCCGTGGGATCTCCTGATCCGTCATTGAAGTCCCAGAAATAACTGAAGTACGTATCGTTGGTATTGTAAGCGGCAAATCCCGCGTCAAATGGTGCACAAGCTGCCGTGTCCAGATTTTGCGCGAAGGGCCCGATTTGATTTCCATAATTGAAAATGTCGGGAATGGTAAGACTGTCCGAACATCCGTAGTTGTTCGTTACTTTTAGTTTTACATCATAAACGCCTATCGGATAGGTATGGTTTGGTGTCATGCCAAATCCGATTTGATTATCTCCGAAATTCCAGGAAGATGTGACAACTGTTCCCTGTGTGGTATTGACGAATTGCACACCGTATAAACAATTCATAATTACTGCGCTGTGTGTAAAGGAAACAACCGGATTCACCACGCTGATTGCATTTGGATTGCACAGTGTTTGCGAACATCCCGCATTGTTATTCGCCGTGAGACAAACCTCATACATTCCATTTGATGGGTATGTGTGTGAGGGAGCATTTATTGTACTTGTATTGCTTGAGCTTGATGGATCTCCAAAATCCCACGAGTATGTTG
>JAYTMF010000512.1:0-16345 GCA_043728755.1 Flavobacteriales bacterium | reverse complement strand
CGTTGCCATTCCGGCAATCACAAACAACGACAACTGCGGTGTTGCTACAATTGTAAACGATTACAACAACTCAGATGATGCATCAGATGTGTATCCTGTTGGAACAACATCGGTTGTATGGACGGTGACCGACATTCATGGCAATGTTAACTCTTGTACTACATATATTACTGTGAACGACGTGGAGATTCCAAGCATTACTTGTCCTGAAAATATGATTGGTGAAAGTCAGTCCAGCTCATGCGACGAAATCATGAATGTAGTTGCACCTGAAACAAGCGACAACTGTAGTGTAGCCACTATAATAAATGACTACACAGGTACGAACAACGCAAGTGGTCTATACCCTGTAGGAGTTACAATCGTGACCTGGACAGTAACGGATATTCATGGCAATATCAACACGTGTATGCAGCAAATTATGGTGAACGATACTCAGGCACCAATTGCTACAACTTGTGGTTATAGTATCGATGTAAATAACGACCCACAACAGTGTGGCGCAATCGTTACTTATGACGATCCAACTGCCGTTGACAATTGTAGCGCAGTAATCACAACCCTTCTCAGTGGACCTGCGAGCGGATCATTCTTCCCTGTGGGCACAACAGAAGTAATTTATCAATTCACTGATGAAGTGGGTAATTCTACTGAGTGCAACTTCTTTGTAAACGTTTCAGATAATGAAGTACCAACGATGGTTTGCACATCTGATGTAACTATGAATAACGATACAGGAATATGCGGTGCGGTTGTCAACTATGCGACTCCATCTTTCCAAGACAATTGTGGAAATGTGGTTGGTCAGGTTGAATTGATAGATGGTTACGCAACTGGAGAAATATTCCCATCAGGAATTACGCAGGTGACCTATCAGATTACAGATGCAACGGGTAATACATCAACATGTTCATTTACCGTTACCATCCTTGACATTGAAGCTCCAGTAATCGAGTGCGGAAACAACATTGTTTCTCAAGATCCAATCGTTGAGTATGCACTTCCAAATGTGACCGATAATTGCTCTGCGACGCTGACTTTGATTGACGGACTTGAAAGCGGTGATGTATTCCCACATGGTTATACAAGTATCACTTATGCAGCGATAGATCCAACCGGCAATGCAGATACATGTTCATTCAGCATATTGGTAAACAATCCTCCGACAGCAGTACTTGACGATGGTGCTTTTGCTGAGAACGATAACAACATCGTCATCAATCTGATCAGCAATGATTATGATATTGATGGTGATTCAATTGCGATTACCGGCATCTGGGGCGGACACGGAACATCAACACTGAACGCTGATGGAACGCTAACCTATAGCATTGATCCGCAAGAGTGGTGCGGAATGGATTCGATATACTACACGTTGTGTGATTCATACAATGCGTGTGATACCGGTTTGATCATCATCAATGTTGAATGTTACACATTCGTCATCATACCACAAGGATTCTCACCGAATGGCGACGGCGTCAACGATACATTCGAGATCATCGGTATCGAAGATTACCCGAACAACCACCTGAGCATCTTTAACAGATGGGGACATCAAGTTTATGAGAGACAGCACTATGACAACAGTTGGAACGGTACATCTGAATCACCGGTCACCATTGGCAACGGTATGTTGCCGAAGGGCACATACTACTATGCAATGGATCTAGGAGATGGATCGAGATTGTTGAAGGGATATTTATTCCTAAACAGATAAACCTATTAAGAAATTAAACGAACAGATAAAGACAATTCAGATGAATAAATATAGTATAATCGCCACCATCATCCTTTTGAGCAGCGCTACATTGAGCCATGGTCAACAGGACGCTGTGAACAGTCAATTCATAATGAATAAAATGTTCATCAACCCAGGCTACACTGGCTATAAGGAACAAGCCATGCTCACTGCCATGCATAGGATGCAATGGGTCGGTTTTAAAGGAGCACCGATGACTCAAACTTTGACTTTTGACACTCCGTTGAAAAAAAACACACTTGCGGTTGGGGGTATCTTAACGCATGACAAAGCAGGGCCACTCAGCCGAGTCGGTGCAGCAGCAACTTTCGCATATCGCATGCGCCTGAGCAACAGAGCAACGCTTTCCTGGGGCGCACAAGCATCTGTTGATGTCTATCAAATGAATCTTACCGATCTCACTTTATCAAGCGATCATTATGGATTGCAAGACGAAGCATTCATGTACAACACGAAGGGACTTGCACTTCCCAACATTGGATTTGGGGCCTATTACTTCAAGAAGGATCACTTCATTGGTCTATCCTGTCCAAGAATGTTGCGTCCAAAACTTGAAAAAAAGAACTCCGCTGCATACGGCCTCCTCAATGGTCGGTCAGAGCCAACAGTATACATGTTTGGCGGTAAGCAATTTAAAATCAACAAAGACTTGCACATCATTCCAAGCATGCTGATAAGAGGTGAATGGAATTCTCCAATGTCACTCGGGATATACGCCAACGCGATTTATATGAAGAATTTCAATTTAGGACTTTTCTATCATTACAGAGAAACTGGTGGATTGATGTTCCAGTGGCAATTCAACGGTCAGCTAAAGGTTGGATATTCATTCGATATACCAATGAGTGCATTGAGCAGATATACATATGGCAGTCATGAAATTGCTGTCAACTACGCTTTAAGCGCTAGTAAAAAGAGAATTGTTTACCCAAGATACTTCTAACGGATAGAATGTGATTGACAAGGCCCGTCGGACAAAATCCGGCGGGTTTTTTAATGTTGTAAATCAAGACCACGACCGGTTTTCATCAAAAAAGATAACCTTTTTGTTAAGAGCGAAGTATAAACCAATGATTTTAAAAATCCCTATAACAATGAAATCGAAATCTTTCATCCTATTCGCTTCATGCCTTTTCATATCCTTACTGGGAACTGGACAGTCTGCTCCATTAATGGACAAGGGCGACAAAGCATTTGATAAATTCGAGTTCCAGCAAGCACTCTACTTCTATGAAACCGCATTAGAGATGACTCCTAGTGATCCTGAGATCACCCGAAAAATTGCCACAACGTACAGACGTATGGGGCAACTGGCCGTTTCAGCCGACTGGTATCGCAAAACGATCGAACTGGATGCTTCTAAGGCAGATGATCTCCTCTATTATGCTGAAGCACTAAAGAATCTTCAACAATATGACGATGCCATCTATTGGTATGAAATGTATGATAAAGTGAAGCCCGGAGATTCGAGAGCTTTGAGTCACCTTATGGATAGAAATTACTTTCTTGACCTGAAAGCAGACACCGCGCGTTACGCTATGAAATCATTTAAGTTGAACAACGAATTTCCTGTAATTGGTGTTACACTTTTCGAAAATGAAAAACTTCTTGTCTCAGCGGTGAACATGGACAAAGGAAAACAATCTGAAATGTCACCTTACCTGGATGTATTCACTTGTGATTTTAACGGGCAAAAAGAAATCGAACATCCAGTTCGTCTTGACAAGAAAGTCAATTCGAAGTATCACGACGGCCCCGCTTTTTACAGCTTCGCTGAACACAAATTGTACATCACACGAAATAATATACGAAACGGTAAACCGGTGCGTGACAAAAATGGCAACGTCAATTTGAAAATCTATGCCGCCTCTTATGAGAATGGTGCATGGGCATCGGCACAGGAATTAAAAATGAATGATGACAAATACTCCTCGGGCCATGCGTGTCTCACCAAAGATGCACAGACGATGTACTTCGTAAGCACACGTGAAGGCGGATATGGAGGCACTGATATTTATATGTGTTACAAATCCGGGAATAACTGGACAGAACCTGTCAATCTTGGTCCGAATGTGAATACAGCCGGTAATGAAATGTTCCCTTTCATCGATGAAACAGGGATACTCTACTTCGCCTCAGACGGCCATGCCGGTTTGGGCGGACTTGACATTTTCTTGTCGAATAAGAAAAACGAAGTGTGGCAGATGCCGGTCAACCTAGGTGCTCCCATAAATTCTTGTATGGATGACTTTGCATTGTTGTACGATAAAGAATCAGACAACGGATATTTTTGTTCCAACCGCGACGGAAATGGAAATGATGATTTGTTCTTCTACAAGCACGTGACCATGGAGAGAATGATCGTGGCCGGAACAATCAAAGCGAACAATCCGAATATTTCTCTGGCCGGTGAAAGGATCCAAATCAAAGAAGCAAAGAGTTCGAGAGTCACATTTGCCAAGCTTGATCAATATGAACGATTTGAATATTTCGGAAACGCAGGTGAAGTTATCGAAATCACTTTTCTCAACGCAGAATATTTTGACAAAGATGTATCGGTGGTGAAGTATGAAATTCCAGAGGTGATCACAGACCCTTACGTCAACATTGGTAGGAGTGATGCCCGTCTTATTAAAAATCCTCCCGCTGAAGGTTTGCTCTCATCCATGACAACTCCGATCGTTGAAACAAAACCCAACACGAAAGCAGATATATCAAAAACTACTGCGACCACAACTACAAAGCCTAAGGAAACTACTGCGGTGATCCCAATGGAAATGGACATCGCTGAAATGCAGAAACTCAACGCCATCGCGCTGCAATACCAAGGCAAAATCGTTGAAGCGGACAAGCTTTTTGCAGCGGGCAGTTACAAAGAATCGAGAGCAATGTATTTGAGCGCGTCTGCTATTAAATCCGGTGAAACGTATCCCCGGATGATGATGGCGAAGATCGACGACATGCTCAAAACTGAAAACTCAACGAATGCCGATGTGCAGTATGATGAGAAAATAAAATTCGCAGACAAGAATTTTGAGGAGAGTAATTTCGGTGAAGCTTTGAAAGCATATCAGATCGCGAGTTCTCTCAAACCGAATCAAACTTATCCTAAGGATCAGATCAAAAAGACTGAGGAGATTTTAGCAAAACTAAAAGCACCAGCGCAAACCACCAGTGCTTCAACCAAGACAAATTCAACATCAACGACAACAACGCCGCTGCCACCTGCCAAAAAAGTTTCTGACTTCGAAAAAGCTGTGCCTGTTGTTGATCTTGTGGCTATGGGAATTGACAACGTGACATTTGATTATAACAAAGCATTTCTGCGCAAAGAAGACAGTCCGATCCTTGACAAGCTTTGTATTCAAATGAAAGAACATCCGGCCACTACGTTGCTCATTCGTGCTCACTGTGACTCACGCGGAAGTCTTGCATACAATCAAAGTCTATCCATGTCAAGGGCGATGGCGGTACAAGGTTACCTCCTACAGCGCGGTATAAAGCGCGAAAGAGTTATTGCTGAATGGTATGGCGAGCAGCGTCCACTCAATGGTTGTATTGATGATGTACCCTGCGAAGAAACTCAGTACGAAGTCAACCGACGAGTTGAATTCAAACTGGTGAATAAAAAGTAAATTATACCAATGTGATTTATAAAACAGGCCAATATTTGAGAATTCATACAGTGGTAAATGCCGATGGATACAAATGTTTAGTTGAATCTGGCGAAGCAAAGATTGGATTATTACACTTTTCCAATCGGTATTAGCCATCTGAAATATTGAAATGAAAAGAGGCTGTCATTGTGTGACAGCCTCTTTTTATTTCAGTACTTCTATGTGATGCTTCAGGGCAATTCAAAACGTCAGGAAATATTCTCTGTCTTGATTTTGTTGTTTGTTTTGTTCGCTACACTTTACTCAACTTGATCATATTGGTCATGCCTTGCTCAGCAATTGGCATCGACGCAAGGTGAATTACAAACTGTCCTTCCTTCACATATTCATTTTTCTTGAGGAAGAATTTGATATCCGCAATCGTTTGATCTGTGCTCACCATTTTATCATAATAAAATGCGCGTACACCCCAAACCAAATTCATTTGAGTAAGAATTTTTTTGTTGCTGGTAAAAACAAAAACAATTGCGCGGGGTCTCCATCCTGCAAGTCTGTAACCTGTATATCCGCTGAATGTCATGGTCACAAGGCCAGATGCTTTAACGCGTGCAGCAAGTCGACAAGCACTGTAGCAAACACTATCTGTCATAAACCTGTCCTCGTCTACTTCAAGCGGCAACTCCTCGTGATAGTACAAATCATCATATGTTTCGGCTTCTTCAATAATGCTGTTCATGAAGCGAATGGATTCTACTGGATATTTTCCCACCGAAGTTTCTCCACTCAACATGACTGCATCCGTGCCATCCAGTACGGCGTTGGCCACGTCAGCAACTTCCGCTCTAGTTGGCGTCACATTCGTAATCATGCTTTCCATCATCTGTGTTGCTACGATCACTGGCTTTGCAGCTTGTACACATTTCTTTACGATCATTTTTTGAATCAGCGGCACACTGTGCAGAGGTATCTCAACTCCGAGATCGCCACGAGCGACCATGATAGCATCTGCTGCGGCGATGATCTCATCGATCTGTGCCAAAGCTTCAGGCTTTTCAATTTTTGCAACAACCTTAGCATGCTTATTTGACTTGGCAATAATTTCTTTCAAAGCGATAACATCGGCTGCGGTGCGAACAAATGAAAGACCGATCCAGTCAACATCTTTGTTTAGGGCAAAATCAAGATCCTGAAGATCCTTTTCGGAAAGTGAAGGCAATGAAACCTGCGTATTTGGAAGATTCAATCCCTTGCGAGAAGAAAGAGGACCGCCCTGCATTATTTCGCATACCACGTTGTCTTTCCCGTTCGTCTCCAGAATTTTCATCATCAACTTTCCATCGTCGAGAAGAACTGTCTCCCCAGCTTTTACATCACGAGCGAATTCTCTATAATTCGTATAGATCACTTCTGAAGTGCCTATTTGCTTCTCAGTGCTAATGCGTATGGTTTGACCGGCGACCAATTCGACGACGCCATTCTCCATTTCACCTACACGCAATTTTGGTCCTTGAAGATCCGCAAGCAGCGAAGTATTTCTACCAAGTTCCAAATTGATTTCCCTCACAAATTGTATTACTTGCAAATGATCCTCATGTGCTCCATGTGAAAAATTCAAGCGGGCAACATCAAGACCTCCTAATATCATTTGCTTCAGCACTTCCTTCGAACTACTTGCCGGACCTATCGTCGCGACAATCTTCGTTTTGGTATTCACCATTTCCATCTTCTATCGGTATTCGTATAATAAATTTTGTTTTGACTTTAGCTTATCCACATCCAAGGGATGGGCTGTTATGATAAATGGATTGTTGCGCAACTTTTTAAAGAATGCATCATCACATCCAAATTGATCATCATCGATCTTCAATACATAATCAAAATGTTGTACATCCGGTAAGAAGAATCCTACGGGAGTCTTGTTATCTATTAAAGTAATGATGGAATGCTCTGTTGGATGAAAGAACCGAAACTGAGCGTGCAACGAATCCCCACCTCGCTGATTCATGCTAATATCTTCGATGCGCCGCAAATTCCATCCCATGCACTTATTAAGCGACCACACCAGCCTGTAGTTCTTTTCATGACTGCTGATTCCAATGAGATCAAACTCGTAATTCGTTTCTATGTCAAGCGTATATGTGGTCACTTAGTGTACAATTAACACTTAGCAAATGTAAGTGCTGTTGTGAACTTCAAAATTGGACGACAGAAATCAAATCACACACAAAGAATTAAAACTTATTACATCAGGCATGTTGGAAGTGGAGAACTGCCGAGGAATTCTCAAATCGAAACCCACATTTTACGCCCATATAAAAGGCACGATTATCATTCAGATGACCCGCAGGGAAACCGGAAAAAATGGGGATTCCCACTTCATTGAGCACCTTAGAGATCGACTCCAAAGCGCCCGCACCCCATGGGTTATCCGTTTGAAATCCGAATTCCTTTGTATTGTCTTTCATCTGAGTGAGGCCTCCAACTATCACTGCCTTTACATTCTTCAAAAAACCTGACCGCTGCAAAGCCGTCATCATTCTATCCACGTGGTAATACATCTCATCCACATCCTCGAGAAAAAGAATAAATGGGAAATTCGGCTGTAAGGATTCACTGCCCAGCAGACTGTATATCACAGAAAGATTTCCGCCAAATAACGGCAATCCATCGAACTCCATATCAGAAAAATCTGAACGGTTAGGTGACTCAAATCTGATGTGACTTAGTTCTCCGATGAGCGCCAACCTGATATGCTCCAGCGCCTCAACTGTGGCGTCTTTAAAAGAAACGGGCATGGTAGAATGAATAGTGGCAATGCCTGCGGAATTGAGATGTGCATGCAAAACCGTAATATCACTATATCCACAAATCCATTTGGGATGCAACAGGAATTGTGTAAAATCAAGTTCGTCAATCAGGTGAATAGTACCATAACCGCCGCGCGCAACGATGATCGCTTTTATTTCTGCGTCGTCCAGAAAGCGCTGCATTTCGGTGAGCCGTTCCTTTTTTGTACCAGCCAGCTGAAAGTGCTCCGAATGAAGATTTGAAGCAAGGCGATATTGAAAGCCCCATGCCTCAATCAAATCTGTAGCCGATTTCAATTGTTCGGGCGATATCCAACGGGCTGTAGCAACAATACCGATGGTGTCACCTCTTTTCAGAAAAGAAGGTATCATCACATTCATCTCAAAACTATCTTGCACCCGCAAATCTGCCATTCATCTTCGTTGTGTAGCAATAGAAGATGATAAACTTATCCACGGGTAGATTTGATATCGAAAAAATGAGTGAACCAAAAAGATATCTCGTTACGTCGGCACTACCTTATGCGAACGGCCCGCTTCACATCGGTCATATTGCAGGTGCTTATCTGAGTGCTGATATATATGTGCGTTACCTACGCGCGTGTAATAAGGATGTTGCATTCATTTGCGGGTCCGACGAGCACGGAGCGGCAATCACTCTTCGTGCTAAAAAAGAATCCAAAACACCGAAAGAAATCGTGGACTATTACCACGGGTTGATGCAAAAATCATTTACTGATTTTGGAATTGCTTTCGATGAATACTATCGAACTTCATCACCGGAACATCATAAGATGTCTCAAGACATTTTTAAAACGCTAGAGCAAAAAGGCAGCTTCGAAGTAGAGCGTTCCAATCAATATTATGATGAAGAAGCACAACAATTTCTTGCAGACAGATATATCACAGGTACGTGTCCACATTGCGGAAATGATCGCGCTTATGGCGATCAGTGCGAGCGATGTGGAAGAACGTTGAGTCCGCTGGATCTCATCGATCCCAAATCAACATTGAGTGGCAGTAAACCTATGCTTAAGGAAACATCCCATTGGTATTTACCGATGGCGCATCACGAGGCCTGGGTGCGTGATTACATCAGTCTCGGAAAACTGGACGGCATTCAACATCACGATCCAAAAGAATGGAAGTCGCATGTCGTTGGGCAATGTATGAGTTGGGTTGACAGCGGATTACAAAGTCGGGCCATGACACGGGATCTTACATGGGGTGTACCGGTGCCTGTGGAAGGCGCTGATGGGAAAGTGTTATACGTTTGGCTCGACGCGCCGATTGGATACATTACAAATACCAAAGTATGGGCTGAGAAAAACGGCCGCAATTGGGAAGATTATTGGAAGAGAGATGATTCACGTTTAATTCACTTCATTGGAAAAGACAACATTGTATTTCACTGTATCATTTTCCCGATCATCCTGAAGGAGCATGGAGGATTCGTATTGCCTTACAATGTGCCGGCAAATGAATTCATGAATCTCGAAGGAGATAAGATTTCGACTTCCCGCAACTGGGCAGTTTGGTTGCATGAATATCTAGAAGACATGCCCGGAAGACAAGACGAGATGCGCTTTGTTTTGGGTTCGATTATGCCCGAACAAAAAGACAGCGAGTTCACATGGATTGACTTCAAAGACAGAGTGAACAACGAGCTCGCCGACATACTTGGCAATTTTGTCAACCGCGTATTTGTGCTGATCCATAAATTTTATGATGGCGTAATTCCCGAAACCAAAGGCGAGCCATCACAAGGCGAAATAAATGCCGGGAAAGAAGCTTACGAATCCTATTTCGCGGTAGGAAATAAAATTGAAGAGTTCCGATTTCGTGAAGCCCTGGCTGAAGCAATGAACATTGCTCGCTGCGGCAACAAATTACTTACAGAATCGGAACCATGGAAGCTGATCAAAACGGACCCTGAAGCTGCTGCGCGTATTTTATATGCATGCGCAAACCTCGTTGCGGACGCGGCATTTGTACTGCGTCCATTTATTCCGTTCACATCAGAAAAGATAAGAGCTGCATTGAATATCCAATGGTGCGCATGGCAAGATCTCGCAAAAGTACGACTGTTGAATGCCGGTCATAAAATGGGTCTATTGCCTATACTTTTCGAAAAAATTACCGACGAATTTGTGGCTACACAAGTTGCAAAACTTGAAGCAAGTAAAACAAATGTGGAGGCAACTGCAAAAGCCATCAAAGAAAACATTGACTTCGAGACATTTCAGAAGATGGACATTCGTGTGGTAAAAGTGTTGGAAGCGGAAGCTGTTCCTAAAACGAAAAAACTTCTCAAACTAAAAGTGAATACCGGTATGGACGAGCGCACTGTTATTTCAGGAATTGCGGAGCATTATAAACCGGAAGACATCATAGGAAAAACAGTGCTATTTCTTGCGAATCTTGCACCACGGGAAATCAAAGGCGTGAAAAGTGAGGGTATGATATTGATGGCCGAAAATGCATCAGGCATTCTTTCCTTTCTTTCACCTGAAAAAGACATGAATCCCGGTGATGAGGTAAAATGAGCGTGTAAAAGATGCGGCTATTTCTGAGCAATTGCATAATCGTAGCAAATGGACGAAAGTTGCGCAATAGCATCAGGCAATACATCGATGTTCATTCCTTCAGTCATAAAGACGGCTACGTAGGGCCTGTTTCCAACGTAAACGATGCCGGCATCATGAAATTGAAGGGACTTCACCTCTGTCATTCGTTCTCCAAATTTGTGGGCCACAATTACGTTGGCTGGAAAATTCTTCACCATACCATTCTTGAAGGTCGTCTGAGTGAGCAATGTAAGAGCCATTTCCGAACTTGCCCTATTCAAATAGGAAGCATTGTATAGCACTCGGTAAAATCGTGCATAATCCGAAGCAGTGATGGTATAATCCCATCCATAAATTTCCGGAACCTCAATACCAAGATCTGTAAACAATCCGGCATAGTCAGCTTGATTGACCTCTTTGAAAAGTAATCCTGTAGCATCATTATCACTGAATTCAATCATGGCCTGCAACAATTGACGAACGGAATAGGATTGACCTGCACGTAGCGGATGAGGTGGATGAACACTCACGCCCAAAGGTAGATTCGACGATAAGAAGATCTGTTTTTCCTTGAATGTCGGATCCTTCTCCATCATTTTGAAAATGCAGATCATGGTGGCGATCTTCAACATGCTGCCCGGATGATATCGATGATAACCATTGACGACTGTCCAACGTGTCGTATTTATTTCTTTATAATAGACCGTCGCCTTAGTCAAAATATTCGCCCGTTCAAGCTCTTGAATTTTACTGCTCAGAAGATCATTTAGAGGCTTCAGCTCATCACTTTGAGCAGGAGCATCTGCAAAGAGTAGCGGCTTAATGAGCTTAAAGTCTTTTTCTCTAAAAAAAATAACATCACACAATATATCCTTTGGAGTAATCGACCCAGTTTGAATCGTCAGCTGCGTTTGCGTTTCAGATTGTGCGACAGTGGAGCCATTTGCAACTTGAGAATTACCAATGGCATTTTGGTATATAAATCGTGTGATCAGAGCACTTACGACAATAGTGGCCGCCAAGATGATGAAGAACGCTTTGCGACTAATGAATGGATGAACCGCCTGGTTGCTAAAATCGGGTGCAATCTGCTCTGACATAACTTTAGACTATAATAATTTGATCCTTCAAAGTTTTTCTTGCCCGACCATTGCAATTTGTATGTGTCGGGCACTTCAGCCCAAAACGACCGCCTAGTCGCAGATGAATACATCAACGACACACGCGACCGCGCAATTAAAATGACCAAAACGAAAGGGGAAAACTTTTAGGGTTGTATAAGGCTTCTTTCTTGTTTCATTGAAAATATATTTCCAGTATATTTTTTCAGAAAGATCAAACAACAATCCCCTTCGCCATATTCTATTTTGGTTTCAAATCCTTGGGTAATTATGCCAAAGCATAATCTGAAGTTTTCAAATGTATTTCGGGCGTGTTTGGATTCACATTTTGAATTTGAATTATAATTGGATTCCTGAGAATTAAGTTACAGACTCCCATCAAACTGAAGTTGCGACGACTACACCTCTGCGCCAAGTGAACAAGCAACGATCAATTAGAATCCGATCAAATTAAAACTGATTCTTTCGAAGTGTACAAGTCGTAAATGGGTTACAACGCGCCATTATTTCAGAGCCGAAAAATGACGTATTGGATAAACTGAATTTTTCAGCGGACTTCGGCACAGAAGATCAGTGCAAAACGTCTTACAAAACGGGGTGATAAAAACAGGGTGGTATGCAAAAAATGCTATTGCAATAAGCACTATTGAATACAAAGCCATTGGCTGTGGCAATACTCTGAATGCACGTTTCGGACGGACATGACAGCACGCCAATCGATGAAGTGGTGAAGGAAAAAATAGATGAGAAGAGCTTCCTATTTTCTGACAAAAGCAAATCATATACGAATAGCAAAGATTAAGTTGAAGCCCACTTGATGGTGAAATAAAATAGGGTACAACCGAGGTGAACTTCAAATAGATGCATAGTGCAATAGGCAATGCACAAAAAAATTTCCTTGGCACTTACAACAAAATGAAAGGGAGATATCTTCAGAACTATCTTGACGCGTGCTGGTACAAACTCAACAGAAGATATTTTGGAAAAGGACACTTTGAACGCACCACCATTGCTATCGCCACAAATTACTTGTACATGTTGAAAGAATCAGGAGAAATTTTTACCCTCAAGTAGAAGGATGATCGGCGTTTCAATAAACTTGTTATAATTTGAGTTGCCAAACCAAACCCCTCTTTTCCAAATGTCATCCACTGCACTGAACAACATAAAAGGAATTATCAGCATACTGCATACCTATCCGGAAGCGAAGAGAATACTCAATATAGAAGATCTTGTAAAACCTGATGACGTGGAGCGCAACCATCGCGAATGGATGCGCCTGATTTCAAAATATTCAGAAATAGATCGAAAGTTTTTCAAGCCTTCGTGGGTGTATTTGAACACGAGATCGTATGATTATTTCATAGATATTGACGATCCCCACTATGGAATTTTCGCCATTTGTTTTATGAGTCGCGAACCCAGGCAGTGGCTTCGTACGAAGATGTTTGATAACATCAACGACTTATTGAACAACATTGAAGACAACGAATTCCTGGAGAACAGAATGATAGAACACAAAATGGAATACATCGACGAAACTAGTAGGCTTTATGAAGCGAATAAGAAAGAGGAGAAGCGAAAAAGACGCCAAGACCAAAAGCCGAAATAATTCTCGGTCGTTTTCAATCGTTGTTTATTTCAAAAACTCTTGCAATTCTTCGAGGTAAACAATTCCTCGTTTATGTGCGAAAAAATCGAGCACCAGAGCAAGTAGGGCCTGCACGCTGAGCGCCAGTCCGAATCCGTACCAAAAGGAAATTGTTTCATCGGAACGAAATGCATAGCACAAGACTGCTCCGACCATAAACAATACAATTTCGGAGTATCGCAACACGACAAATTGTTTGATGACTGCTTTCATCCTTGGTATTTCTTCATTGCGCAATTTTGGTTTGTCCATGTCCATTGAATAGACCATGTCTATTCGTTGTTGGTCACTTTTTCTGTAAACATTCAATCCAACAACAAATTCGATCAAGCCAACCGCTATCAGAGGAATGACAAGTCCTTTGACAAAATCGGTTTTAATATACACGAAGAGAAACATAGCCAATCCAACAGCCAAAATTCCAAGTAGCATGAACAACATGCTTTCCTGCTTTTCGGCATCGAAATACTTTTCTACAACTGCTTTCGTAAACATGAGACGAATTTATACAACAACATTATAATCTCGCTTTGGAGAGTAGTCGTGAAAATTATTCATCGAAGAGATAAGGACATCTTCAAAATATAAAAGCGCATTTCAATTAATTTTGTCCAAAACACAGCAAATGACACTGAGCGAAAAAATCAACAACGATATCAAGGACGCAATGAAAGCGGGTGAGAAAGAAAAGCTAATGGCACTTCGTGACATCAAAAGTAAGTTACTTCTGGAGATGACAAAAGGCGGAAATGACGGCGAGGTAGATGATGCGCGCGGTATAGCTATCCTCAATAAGTTGTACAAGCAGCGAATGGAATCCATTGACATTTACAAAACGCAAGGACGCCAGGATCTGATAGATGAAGAAACAAAACAGGCAGAAGTGATTGCTGGATATCTGCCCGAGCAGATGAGCGCAGAGAAACTAGAAGAAGAAATCCGCGCCATCATCACCAGCACGGGAGCGGCAGGTCCGGGCGATATGGGCAAAGTAATGGGAGCCGCCACCAAAGCACTGGCCGGAAAAGCAGACGGAAAATTGATATCCGAAATGGTGAAGAAAATACTGGCGTCGTAGTATATCAATGAAGAAGAATTCCGACACCACGAACCTCATCACCATAGGGCGACATGTAATGATTGATCTTCCGGAGCTTGACAGTTATGGCGTGGAGGCCAAGGTTGATACCGGCGCATTTAGAACGGTGATCCATTGCAACACATGGAGGGAAGTGCGCGTGGAGGGCAAGAAAATGCTTGAAGCACAATTTGACCTGAATAACCAAGGCGTGAAAACAATCCTTTTCAAAGATTACTTTCAAAAAGAATTCAAAAGTTCGTTTGGAGAAAAAGAAAGTCGCTATTGTATTAAAACAATTATCAAGATCGGTAAAAAGAAAATCAAAAGCAGTGTATCACTTACTGATAGATCCGACATGCGTTTTCAAGTATTGCTAGGCCGCAAAACGCTACTTAGAAAATACTTAGTGGATGTGAGTAGAAAATACGTTTGACATTTTCTGCATAATACCGATTGGACAAGTATAATATTCCAATCTTTGCTTCTCCAGATTGAACTAAACACGTGTATCCTTCGGCATTTACCACTGTATGATTTCTCAAACATTGGCATGTGTTAGAAATCATATTGGTATAAGTGCATCTCAGCTCAAACTCTTATTCCCATCACCAATACATCATCGACTTGTTCAATGTCGCCTTTCCATCGGTCGAGCGTTTCTGCGATGTGTCGTTTTTGCTCGGCCATCGGCAATTGGTTGTATTGAAGAAGCATCATGCGGAATTGCTTCCTCATAAATTTTTTGCCGTTGGGTCCGCCGAATTGATCCGCGAAACCATCGCTGAATAGATAGATGCAATCGCCTTGCTGAAGCTTCATGCTGTGATTGGTGAATTCCTTTTCACCATTCACGTATGTGCCAATACTGTATGGATCACTTGCGATCTCAATGAGCTCATTGTTGCGAACGATGTACGCCGGATTGTGTGCGCCGCTGAATTCAAGTTCGAGTGTTTCTGTATCAAGACAGCACAGTGAAATATCCATTCCATCGCGCATAAAATGTTCACCACTATCTGCACGCATGGCCTCTGCAGAAAGTCTGTTGGCACTGTTGAGCACTTGCGCTGGTTTGCTGTAAACCTTCGTTGCTTGATTCAATACATTGTGACCGACCAAACTCATGAAGGCTCCTGGAACACCATGTCCGGTGCAGTCAGCAGCAGCGAAAAGTTTTTTACCTCCCTTCGTGATAAACCAGTAAAAATCTCCGCTGACTGTTGCCTTGGGACGAAAGAAAATAAATGAATCGGGGAACATTGCTCGAATGAAATTATCATTCGGCAGAATAGTTTCTTGAAGTCTTTGTGCGTAATCAATGCTTGACTGAAGATCAGAGTAAAGCAGAAACATTCTTTCTCGCTGTGCTTCTACTTCTTCTTTCTGCTTGCGAATTTCCAGCGTCTGCAAATTGACTTTGGTCTCCATTTCATTGCGGTACGAAGCGAGGTCTCCTCTCATTCGCAGCAATGCCGCACCGAGTTCATCGTGTTCAGAAAGCGGGCTGAATTCCGTATCAAAATTTCCTGAACCGACAGCGAGAGAAAATTCCTTTGTCTTTTCAAAATTTGAAATCAGCTTATTGACAGCTTGAGCCATATCTCCAATCTCATCATTTCCCACTTTCGTATTGTGAACCGAGTAGATTCCTCGCGATAGATTCTGTAGTTTTTTCTTAAGGGAATCAACAGGACGAACGATAGACCTTGAGGTAAGTACTGCGATAAGAATACCGGCGA
>JAYTMF010000511.1:0-1763 GCA_043728755.1 Flavobacteriales bacterium | reverse complement strand
TGCATTTGGATCGCAAGGATCGAGAGCATCGCTTCCGCCGTTTACTTCATCACCATCGTTGATGCTGTCGCCATCTGTATCCGGATTTGCCGGATCTGTTCCGTTGAGTACTTCCCCCGCACTATTCAATCCGTCGTTGTCACAATCAAGTGATGCAACAGCTCCTGCATTTGGATCGCAAGGATCCGTCGGATCAGAACCATTGCTGACCTCATCATTGTCTGAAATTCCATCACCATCGGTGTCAACGACAGATGGTGTGACATGTATGGTAAGTGTGGCAAATGCACAAAGAGGCTCTGCGTCGCAAACGGTATATGTAATGACATCATCACCAACATAACTATCATCAGGATCATATGAATATGTTCCATCATTGTTGAATGTGAGAATAGCATTCGACGCTCCGGAAATTATGGAATAGAGAAGAGCATCGCCATCAACATCTGAATCGTTGCCAGATACAGAAGCATTCAACACAGAATCGTTGTTTATTGTTTCTTCATCATCAACTGCGATAGGCGCATCATTTATTGCGTTGAAGTTGATGATGATGGATGCTTGAACACAATCATTCGCATCGCATACCTCATATATTATTGTCTCACCAAGGTTGTAGTTTGCATTAGGGATGTATTCGAATTCTCCATTGGGGCTCATATTGATCAATCCATTATTGGAACCACTCACATATGAGTATACCAATGCATCCATGTCCACATCTGAATCGTTTATGGAGACATCGCCAATGAGAGTAGCATCTTCATCAATGGTGTATGGGTCATTTTGGGCAACCGGAGGATCATTTACGGGATTTACTGTAACAGTAATCGTTGCGGCATTTGATGTAGCACCTTGGTTGTCTTCTATCGTATAGCTGATCACAGCGTTGCCATTGAAGTTGAGCTCTGGTTCGAATGTTACATTTCCTGTGCCGATATTCACAGTCCAGGTGCCTTGAATGGTTGTAATTGTGGTTTGTTGTCCGGCAGTATTTGGATCAAGGTCAATGGTGGAGACCAGCACCGTTCCATCACTGTCCGTGTCATTCAAGTGAATTTGTGTGACTACTGCGTTATTGTCTTCATCAATAGTTGCACTATCGTCGTTTGCAAGCGGAGGATTATTAGCACATACCGGTGTTATCGATGCATCTGTATCCTTGATAGTGATTTCATTGTTGGCAAGCGAAGAGGGCACAACTGATTTAGTAACGACACTTCTCACTCCATTTTTATAAGGAAAGAAAACGCGCACATATACCTGTTGTGATGGATTTGTAATGCCAAAATGGAAAACAGGATTTCCGAAAGTTCCATAACCTTCACCGGCGGCGAGGTTCATCAAAGGTGAAATGCGATTGTTGTTGCAATCGTACAATGCGGCGGTTGCGCCATTGGCTGTGTTTGCAGCAATACCGCCAATATCGCGCAATGCATGCACGCTTAAATAGTTATTGTTATTCGTTAGATTTTCCCAAAGTTGATTGGGCAAGGATGCCATGGCAGTGTAAAGATCCAGATCGCCATCGTTGTCAAAATCGACAAACGAAGCACCTTGCACATTGCCCTGTGGTGTAATATTGCGATTGAGCGGTGTTATCGGCCTCGTGAAGGAAAGTGTTGTTGGGTTGGTATTTAGGAACAGATAACTATCCGTGTGAATATTGCCAATGAAGAGGTCAATATCTCCATCATTGTCAACGTCACCAGCAGTGCATCCGTCTATAGTTGCAGTGCTTAGATCAATTCCTGACGATATCG
>JAYTMF010000510.1:0-4115 GCA_043728755.1 Flavobacteriales bacterium | reverse complement strand
CCGCGCAATAGTATATTGTCTTTCGCAGCCTCCATATTTTCATCTAATCCTTTAGAACTTGATTCGAGGTTATCCATTGTTTGGCTTAAGTTTTCAGCTATGGTAGAATCTTGAATCAGACGACCAAGTGTGCCCTTACCGCTGTTAATGTTTGAAATGATGTCTGATAGTTCAAGGGAAATTACTTCAGCATTTATCGCTGTTATTTGCAGACTTTCGATAATGGCATCCGTCTCGATCGGCTCTGTTGAAGCCAATTCTCTTCCTGGTTCAACAACCTTGTTGTCGGTACTTCCCTGAGAAATATTGAGCATTCTGTCACCAATGATTCCCTCGGATCCAATGGATACTTCAGAATCCATTTTAATAAACTGTCGCGCACTTTCTTTGATCAGCATATCCACCATTACCGTTGAGTCGTTGATGATGCGTATATGATCTACGGTACCGACGTTTATGCCTGAGAACCGTATATTGTTTCCCACTTGCAATCCACTCACATTGTAGAAGGTTGTAGTCAGTGAGAATACCGGATCAAAGAGGTTTCTCTGCTTTCCGATGAAGAAGATGGCTAGCACAAAGAGTGTCATTCCACCAATTATAAACGAACCAAGCCTCAGCTTAAATTTTTCATTTTTTGTATTCATGGGTATGGGATTAAATCAAGTATTGGTAATTATTAAATGGATCGAAAGAAAGATTTTATCACCTGATCTTCCGATTTTTCAAAATCTTCAAGCACTCCTTCTTTGTACACTTTGCCATCCTGAAGCATGACCAATCGATTGGCAACAATTCGTGCACATGCTATATCATGAGTGATGATGATGGATGAAGTTTTATATTGCTTTTGCACTTCGAGTATGAGTGTACTAATTTCGTTTGAAGTATATGGATCGAGCCCGGTAGTGGGTTCATCATAAAGCATAATTCTGGGATCCACCACAATTGTTCGTGCAAGTCCTATTCTTTTTCTCATACCTCCGGATAGTTCAGAAGGCATTTTATCAATGGCATCTGACAGTCCGACATTCTCAAGGACTTCACGGATTTTTTCTTCTCGTTCCTTGGCTGTGAGATTTTTTCTGATTCGAATGAGCGGAAATTCTAAATTTTCACGAACCGACATTGAATCGTACAACGCCCCACTCTGAAAGAGGAATCCAATGTGTTGTCGCAAGTCATTGAGTTCCTTGTTTTTTAATTTGGTGACATCTTTATCAAGGACTTTGATTTCGCCACTGTCTGCGACGAGCAAGCCCACGATCAATTTCACCAATACAGATTTTCCCGAACCTGATTTTCCGAGAACAACTAAGTTTTCACCTTTTTGAAGATTGAGATTGATATCATTCAATACAGTTAAAACACCAAAAGACTTTTTCAAATGTTGAATTTGAATGATCGCTTGATCAGAAGATGGTGATGTGGATTGATCTTTCATTGTACCATCATATCGGTGATTTGAACGGCAATCACATCTACTATAATTACCAACAACGAGGCGACTACAACAGCTGAGTTGGCGGCTATTCCAACACTCTCTGTTCCTCTTCCGGTGGTGAAACCTTTATAAGCACCAACGATTCCGATTACAGCACCAAAGAAGAATGTCTTCACAACAGCAGGAAGAAAATCGATGAATTCCAAGCTCCCGAAGGCTTGAGAAAAGAAGAGTGTTATAGAGACATCACCTTTAATATTTGTTCCAACCCAACTTCCTAGCATACCGAGAAAATCTGCATACAGCACCAACAATGGAATCATGATAATAGCAGCTAAAACGCGCGTAACCACGAGAAAGCGCATCGGATTTGTTGCGGAAACTTCCATGGCATCTATTTGTTCAGTCACTCGCATTGATCCGAGTTCTGCTCCGATGCCTGATCCTATTTTACCTGCACAAATGAGAGCGGTAATTACCGGACCCATTTCACGAATGAGAGAAGTGGACACCATGCTTGGAAGCATAGAAAGTGCCCCGAACTTAATCAACACAGGACGCGATTGAATCGTAAGAACTAGTCCCATAATTACTCCGGTGATCGAGATGAGTGAAAGGGATTTGTACCCGATTTTGTAACATTGATAGATGAACTCGCGAAACTCAAAATCTTTCGAAAATGTGGCGCGAACAATTGAGCCCATGAATTGTCCGACTTCACCTAAATTGATCAGCCCTTTTCGTGCTGAACTTGCAGTAGCGATAGACTTATCACCAATGTGGACTAACAGGTTGTTGAGATAGGTTTTCATGAATTCTTTTTTTAAGCCCCCTTATCGGAGACATTTCATTTATTTAGATAAGTGGATTTGTCACGGTTCTTTCTATACTTCTCTCGCAATGGCTCGCTGTTCAATTCATTCATCTTCTCAAAAGCTTTGATGACATAGTTCGGAAATTCATTTTTATATGAAATGGAGTAGAACGAAAATCCATTAAACGGTATCGTGGATACTTCATCCCTAAACCTAATTTGTTTCTCTACCGATTCTTCTTCAAAAAGTTTTAAGAATGAGCGTTTCCGTGCCTCTTTAAGTTCATCAGACTTTGCGTTGATGATGGAAGCATCCACCAATTTCAACGCCTTGTGATATGTTGTAAAAAGCATAGAGTCAGTGACCTGATCGTTCAGGTATTTGAGAAAACCTGAATCCTTGATGGACATGCGTGCTATGTCTGTAGAATCCGATTCGGAAAGCTGTGTGCTTTTCTTTCCCCTGGCAATCATGTATTTCTGCTTGGCTTCAAAGAGCATAATAAACTCCTTTTCTTTATGCGTATAATGCTCAGGGGTAATCTGGACGATTGCATCCGGATTGTCCTTGAGAAAGTCCGTGATCTTTAGGATGAATTTTTCTTGATTGGATATTATTTCTGAACTGCCTATTGGCCATAGAATATTGAAGGATTTTTCAATCTCTCGTTCAGTGTTCCTAACTTCCAATCGGTAAGGAGTGGTCACCGGTTTTATAAAAATGTTTTTCAACAGATCAAATAGCACATCTCGTATATGGAAATTCGGGTTTTTGAGGTTGCCGCTAATGGGAATTTCATAATCCAATACGTTTCCACTTTCGCGCACAAATGAAAAAGCCAATGGCACTGGAAACCATGTATTCAACTTATTTTTTACTTTTCTTCCGGCGCGTGGATCAATTATGATCAGATGGTTGTTGCTTGCAATGATACCGTCTTGTACTTGCCACTGACCATGTATTTCAATCATCCCGCGGTCCACTGGAAAGGAGGTGTAGTTGACCAGATACGGATTGAATGACGTCAAAGCAATGTCATTGAAGATATACTTCATACTGAATGATGTGCTGTCTTTTGGATTTACATCCACAACGATGTGCATTTCACCGAAGGGCTCAATTCCGGCTGTGACGAAAAAATCGATTCTGTTCTTACTTTTATCTACAGAATCAGCCACAGCAGTAAAAGGATTTAGACCCATGGAAAATTCTTCTCCAAGCGTATAGTCGGTGGATTCAATGTTTGCGTCATAAATGGCAATTTTGCCGACGTTGTATTGACTTCGGAAGAAATTTCTTGAGAGTTGTTCTACGAGTTGAGCAATCTCAATGATAAGATTAAATTTATCCGGATTGTTGTTTATTTCAGCCACATTTTTTCCGTCTTCTCCAAACATCGTTTGAACGTTATCGAGGTAGTCGTACATCTCATATCGGAAGAATGGCTTGTTGAGTATCACCGAGTCGCATTGATAAATCATGTCCTTTGGACTGAGCTCATCAATAGAAACAACCAGACTTTCGAATGATGCAAAATCCTCTTGTTCGCTTTTTCCGAAGTGGAAATCAGTGATGGCAATATTTCCGCTTGTTGAAATGCTATCAGCACTACCAAAGTTTCCGGTGCTTTGCATATCCGCATCAAGAATGGCCCCAAACGTTCCGTATTCAGTCATGTCTTCAAGGTATTGATTAATGATTTCAAGATTGAATTTTGCAATCTGATAATTTAGTTCATAGTTAAGATTTTCGAGATTGATGTTAAGATTTCCTACTACTTCACCGGTTCCTATTCCTGATGAAAAGGAAAATATAATTGGCATTGTATCCACTTGAAATTTTACTCCATCACTTTT
>JAYTMF010000509.1:0-4488 GCA_043728755.1 Flavobacteriales bacterium | reverse complement strand
TACAGTGATTGAACCAATTCCTTTGGCTTCTGCCGCCAAATCCGTGAAGGGCAAAACAGGATGTATTATCTTGAAGAAATTGTAAGAGTGATCATTGCCGAATGAAAAAGTTCTGAGGCGCGATGCATCATATTCCACTTGATCGTCAGAAGAAATATGCGCGTCGTCATCGAAAAAACTAAGATAGACGTTGCCGGCATGATGAACCGCTTCGATGAGCAGTTCATCTGTGCTAAGCGCTTTGGTAATTTGTTCTGCGTTTTGAAATCCTTTGCCTTGAAGGATGTTGGCATACTCCGGAGAAAGTGAATCGGTTTCTGTATAGAGAAAATCAATACCGATGGCTGCGGGATTCCCTGATGCGATGTAATTGATTACGCGTGCATCATAGGCGCGCGGCCAGAGTTGGGCGCGTCCGAGAATGTTGATGCTGGCATCATCAATGTCGATGATGACGATCTGTTCGGGAGTAATACGCTGATGATTGCTGTTGAGTCTTCTTACATGAAAAGCGAGATCCGTCACCTGATTCTCCATTCCTTCCATCGGTGGCCGCACCATGGTATTGGAAACATGAACGAGTGTTTCGATCAGCACGAGACACAATAGACCCAACAAAACAGAGGGAAGAAAAAGCCTGAGTACGTTTCGGAATTTTCTCGAGACTTTCATATCAAAGCAGCGCAAGTACTTTTTCTGCGTCAGCTTTCAACGTGCTTGTTGAATGAACGACAATGAAGTTCTCAAAAATCTCTTGCGCCTTCACAGGATTGTTCGACATAATATAAGAATGCCCGAGAGCGAATTCAGCATATATCGCTAAGTCGTCATCTGGTTTTTGATTTATAAATGATTGCAGAGCAGCGATGGCTTTCGCGTAATCTTTGGTTTCGTAGAAGGCGAAGGCTTCAGCAAACGAAATGGGTTTGTCTTCTTTCCAGTAGATCTCATCGCGTTTGTTACCTTTCACTTCATCGCGTCGAATGCCACCTTCTTCGGCTCTTTTGGCACCGGGTCCGGTTTTGAAGACACTCATAAATTCTCCGAAGACACCCTCAGTTGCCGCTTTACTGTTTCCGGTGCTGGCTGCAAAAAGGGCTTTGATCGCTGAACGAGAGTTGGGGCCAACGATTGTTTTCGTTCCATTTGACCACACGATCTCCGCCATAGCATCACCGGTGGTGCGTATCGATTGATTGCGTCGAACAGGTGTATTGATTTTTGCGCGAGTCCATTCGGGATCATTGCCGAGTTCAACTTTTCCTTCATAATAGACAATCTTACCGGCAGTTGTCGTGTCTTTTTGAGAGAGCAATACAATTGGATGGATGAAGATGAGCAAGAGTAAAATGAAGTTTTTCATTTTAGTTGGGTATTTAAGTCAGCATAAATATAAGCCATTTCTGGATCGATGGCGATGGCTTTTTGGAGGGAAGATTTTGCAGCGATCTTGTCACCAAGTGCAAGACAGGTTTTACAAAGATTGATAAGAATCCCGGCATCGCTTTCATCCGCGTGCGAAGCCAGCTCGTAATGCTGTCGCGCTTTTTCGTTGTTGCCTTGAAGGAAATAAATATTGCCGAGGTTGTTGAGAATATTGGCATTTTCCGGTGACAGTTTCAGTGCTTCCATATAAATAGTTTCCGCATCGGGCATGTGTCCGGTTTGCGCAAGTAGCATGGCGTATTTATTTTTAACATGCACATTGTTGACTTCGGAAAAATAGCGATTTTTCATTTCCGCAATGGCTTCTTTTTTTGTTTTCTCTACGAGTTGCGCCACCATGGTGTCGTATGAGTCGATCACTTTTTTTCCGGAAGTTGGCGCATCTGAAAAGCCCTCGGGTTGAAAGGCTGCGGGTTGATAAATATTCCATGCATCTGCAAAGGGGATCAACTCTGGAAATTGACCGGAGGTCAGCGCTTTGTAAAATCGATCCGCGCCAGATTTCCATGCGATCATAAAATTCTTGCTGCCGATCATCGTCGCTTCCAGCGGAATCCAGACTTTATCGCCAACGATAATGACTTCTTTCGGACTGATGCCATTGGCAGCGAGATCGACAGGTTTGATGTCGCTTTCGAAAGCGAGCATCACGTGACCGGGAAGATCGATGTAAGCAGTTGGAACGCCTCCATTCTCTAAGAGAGCAGCAAGTAGTGCCACAAGATCATCGCAGTCGCCGCCCTTTCTTTTGAGCGTCTCCATGGGGAATTGTAGATAATCCAACACATCGGGTGTCAGAGACGCGGTAGCGAAATTTTGAGCAGGATCGGCGCTGTATCCTATTCCGCCTTCACTCATTAATGTGTATATCTGTAGTGCTTTCAGCATATTCCTATGCAATCCAAATCCGCTTGTGTTGCGGAAGATCACATCGGCTTTTTTATTATATTCGATCAGTACTTCTTCGTTGGGAGTCACGAATGCAGAAAGCAGTCTTTTGTCTTGCCACGTGATGGCGTTTCTGCCCAACACAGAAAAAGATGAAGACTTCTTGATCGTCTCCGTCTTGCCATCGTGGTTGTACGTTATAACGACCTCGAGTTGATATGTTTTCTTATCATTATTCAATAGAATTTTCTCCGGGAAGATGGCGGAAAGTTTGATGACTTTATTGCTGTATGGATCAATAACCGAAGCAGTGACTTCGGTAGGTTGTGTCATCAGATTGGCAACAAATGTTGTAATAGAAACCGGAGTAATGGCTGAAGATGAATTGTTGGCGACAATGATTTCACCCACAGGAAGCTGGCTGTGATCTGCATAATTTTTATAGAGCGCAGGAAAGACATCCTTCACTTTCACTTCTATAATATTCAACGAAGGATCTTGCTGCAATGATTTTTCGCGTGCTTTGATCGCGTTGGTATAAGCACTCTTGTATGTCTGGCTAATGCTTTCAATGGCAAGTGCTTTATCGTATGCACTAATTGCATCATATACTCGGCCGGCTTTGTGCAAGCTGTTTCCAAGACCAAACCAACCCGTGGCATTCTGCGGACTTGTTTCCGTCAACTTCTGGTAATTTACAAGAGCCTGCTTGTTATCGTTGTCATCGGTGCAAATTTTTGCTGCAGTGATTAAATATTTTTCCCGTCTGGATTTTAATTCTTCGAAAGCCGATTCGGATAAGTTGCGGCGTCCCGATCCTGTGATCACATCATCGAGATACTCAATAGCGATCTCATAATTCTTGAGTGCTTTCTTGTCATTCTGAGCGAGGTGATATGCCTCTGCCAGATAGCCGTAATGCGATCTTTCCGAAGGCAATTCGCTGATTGATTTCTCGAGTTGAAACGATGACTCTGCATAATTTCCATAGAGCAATTCAACATAACCGATCTTACCGATGAGCAAAGCATTGTCGTTATTGCCGAGCAGAAGTTGCTGAAGGATACCCTTGGCATCATTGTATTTTTTTTGCGACACGAGCACCTCCGCAAGCGACAAATTCAAAGTGCGATCAGAAGGAGTGAGAGCGAGTATTGTTTTGTATTCCGATTCGGCAGCATCAAATCTCGATAATCCGATAAAGGCTTGCGCAAGTTCTTTGCGATAACTGATCATGATCTCCTGCGACATGATCGCGGTTGAACTTCCAAGTTCTTCAGCAGCGGCGCGCTGCACTTCTTCAAACTTCCCGTGGTCGTTCTGCGCAGCGAGAAGCACAAGGTGAGTCTTGAAATAAGGTTTCTTATCGCGCTTCAGCGCCGCGAATGCTATTTGTCCATTTTTCATCGCTTCAGTCAAAATGGAATTGAGTTCAGAAGTGGAAAAATCGCGGATGGATTTATAGCGATACAATTGATAATATGAAGCCGAAAGTGACGCATAGTATTCAGGAATGTTATCCCACTCGATGAGTTTTTTATGAAGTTGAATTGCGCTATTGATACTACTGATGTTTTCTTCAAGAGCCAAAAGCACACCCACAGAATCGGCGGTGTTCAACACGATGTTTTTCATCGAGGCGTTAGACATGTAAGTATTCACATCTGTGATGATGCCGGCAGTGTTGTCGCGATTTGCCATCTGCAGATACTGGGCTTTGAGAACAGATGCGAATGCCTGTTGGACTTCTGTGGATTTGGGTAAAAGTGAATAAGCTGCTTTTGCATAGGCATGCGCAGTGCTGACATCGTTTTTCGCCAACAACTCAAGACTCAACTGAGCGAGTCGGGTAGCGATGTATTCATTCATACTCAATGGACGGCCCATTTTTTCGAGTGCCAGTTGCCATGCACCAAGCGCAGCTTCATACTGTTGCGCCGCGATCAATTGAGAACCATAAGTGAAATAGTCGTCGAACCAGAATGAAGGGTCTGAGTAGTCGCTCCAACTCAAAGCGACAAATCCGAAGCGATGCAATTTGTAATCACCCTTTAATGCTTCAACAGTGATAGTGGAAGTATTTGAACTATACATCACTGTGTCTTTAGCACCGATAGTGGTGAGCAGTCCATTTGCAATAACAGCAGGCGATTT
>JAYTMF010000508.1:0-2502 GCA_043728755.1 Flavobacteriales bacterium | reverse complement strand
AATGTTTGAGAAATCATACAGTGGTAAATGCCGATGGATACAAGTGTTTAGTTCAATCTGGCGAAGCAAAGATTGGACTATTACACTTGTCCAATCGGTGTTACGGTTCAACAGGGTCGATGTTGAATTCCGGGTGATAATTTGAGCGGAATTCACTTGCCGTGGATCATTGAACTTCAGTGAGGCATGGCATACATTGCGCCCTGAATGAAATTGCGTTTCAGCAAATATCAAGGGACCGGCAATGATTTTATCATGTTGGATAACCGCGAAGGTCAAATCTGCTTGACCAGTGAACAGATCGTTCAACTATGCGACAGAAAATTCGGTGTTGGAAGTGATGGTGTAATCCTCATTGAGAAAAGTGACAACACGCTTTTTTATATGAACTTTTTCAATCCCGATGGCTCTCAAAGTTTTTGTGGCAATGGAAGCAGATGCGCTGTGAAGTTTGCGATGGAATTAGGTATTCACGGAGATGTAAATGCTTTTGAAGCAATTGATGGTACTCATGAATTCGACTTTTTAGATGAAGGGGTGAAGATCAGAATGAAGGATGTGAATCAGCTGATCCAATCAGGCTCGGACTTTTTTCTGCACACAGGATCACCACATTTCGTGAAATATGTGAGTGATCCTTCTGAAATCGACATCATCAGTGAGGCAAGAAAAATCAGATATAGCGACGACTATAAAGCTGAAGGTATCAACGTGAATTTTGTGAGTGAGAACAAAGATCACATTACTATGAGAACATACGAGCGCGGTGTAGAGGATGAAACATTGAGCTGTGGAACGGGAGTGACCGCAGCGGCTCTCAGTTATGCTCATCGCCATCCGGGAACATCGAGAGTGGATGTCTTCACACGGGGAGGAAAACTTGAAGTGCGTATGAATAGTTCTGGAGCAGGCCAGTTCACCGATATCTGGTTATGTGGTCCTGCAGAGTTTGTTTATTCAGGAGTAATTGAGATCGCTTAAAAAAATGTAATCAGGAATGCCTACGACTATAAAATCTTTCTTTGTCTCGACCTTGTTGCTGATGTTTTTGACATTGAATAGTTTGTCATCGACGGCTTATATCAGTTCTGAATCGGCGCGTTTCACCTTGCTAACCTGCACTCCGGGGCCGGATTTGTATAGCTTGTTTGGACACAGCGCTATCCGCTATCAGGACACCATTCGCGGCAAAATGGTCGATTGGGTGTATAACTACGGCACTTTTATTTTTGATGAGGATTTCTATGTCAAGTTTGCTCGTGGTAAGTTGGACTATGTATTGTCAAAACAGGACTTCCCATTTTTTCAAGAGGAATATATTTATTCCGGAAGAGGAATTTTTGAGCAGGAATTGCTTTTCACTTCAAAGGAAAAACAAAAGTTGTTGGACCTGCTCGAGGAGAATTATCTTCCACAGAACAGGACCTATCGGTATGACTTTTTTTACGACAATTGCTCAACCCGCATTCGCGATATAATCATACATGCAACGTCCGGATTGGAAAGTACTTCATCAATGGGATTCACCCATCCTGATCCCGACGAAATAAAACGCATCTCTCGCATTGATTTTAGTTTTGTCTATCCGCAGTCAAATACTTTTCGTCAGACTATTCAGAGTTATCTCGATTATCAGCCCTGGAGTGATTTCGGAATTGATCTCGCTTTAGGCTTTCCTTGCGACAAGGAAGTGGGTAAAGGCGAATACATGTTTCTTCCTGATTCATTGATGAAAGACTTCAACTACGCCCACTATGACGGCCGAGCTCTGGCGGCACAGGCTATTGAGATTCTTCCTCAGGAATTTGAGTTGACGATGGATACAATCCTCACGCCGATGTTAGCGATGGCGCTTTTTTTTATTTTACATCTTGTCGTTGGTATTTTGTGTCGCCGAAAAAAACGAATTCAAATTTCCGATCGCTTTCTGTTTTTCATCACCGGTCTGCTAGGAGTTTTTGTTGTTTTTCTTTGGTTCTTTACGGATCACACAGCAACGAAATGGAATTTCAATTTGCTATGGGCAAACCCTCTCAATCTCTATATGGCGTTTGGTCCAGCTAGAACATGGTCGGGTTGGAAAATGAAGTGGATGAAAATCTACTTCTTCATCCTCCTTTCAACATTGGGCTTTTGGTTTGTTCTTCCGCAAAGATTGAATATGGCAGTAATACCCATCATCTTCGCATTGTTGTTTTCCGTATTGAAGATCATTCGTCCCAGATTTTTATTTAGGGTAAACGATGACAAATCAGTAGCACAAGTCTCTGTATGAATCGTAAATTTCAGGTATATCTTTTTTGTTTGATAGGACTCGCACTGACGCATGCCTCCTGCAAGCGCAATGAACCAACAACGTGGGATACAGACATACTCGTGCCGATTGCCAAAGGCAGAATCACATTGCAGGACATAGTTCCTGATTCCTTATTGAGTTATGATGAAACCTGTCTCTGGCATTTGAAAATAAATCGAAATCTTACCGATTTTGATCTCGATTCA
>JAYTMF010000507.1:0-3406 GCA_043728755.1 Flavobacteriales bacterium | reverse complement strand
ACTAGTAATTCTGTTCTGAATAATATAGTTTGCCAAAAGTGAAACGGGAACATTGATCAAAAAGGACATCCAGCCGAGATAAAAAAGAGAGCTGTTTATCTCGCTCCAATTACCGGCGAACAAATGAATAAAAAAGAAATGTCTTGTGATCCACAATGGATTGAAGTAAAGCAATGCCATGCCTGTTCTGTAAAGAGCTGCGCTAATTCCTTTGTGGACGCGCGTCTTTCGTGTGATCCAGATAAAATAATTCGGAATTTCAAAAGCATAAACTGTTGCCCCGACGAGCAATATGCCGAGCATTCTTGTCAAACTAAATTCGTTGATGATGATTGCTCCAATGGTGTCCCCGGCAGCAAAAATCAACGAACCTGAAATGATATTTTTCCTTGTGTACTGAAGTCCGCTCACGCTTTTCAATAATCAATTTTATCTAGCTTGCTTTCCCATTCGATGAAGACCTCATTGGCCTCCTTATGCAGACACTGCACCATAGCGATACTTCTGGCATTCAATGGAACGTCCAGTTGCTCGTATATGAATTGATCATCAAAACCGATTCGCTTGGCATCCTCCTTTGTGCATCCGTAATACACCTTTGACGGTCGCGCCCAGTAAATGGCACCAAGACACATGGGACAAGGCTCGCAGGATGTATAGATAATACAATCGTCCAATTGGAATGTATTCAGGTTTTTACATGCGTCGCGGATGGCGACCACTTCAGCGTGAGCTGTAGGATCATTGGATGAGGTCACTTTGTTGTTTCCCACACCTACTATCTCACCATTTCTCACAACGATAGCACCGAAAGGGCCACCTTCATTTGAATTCATTCCATTCTTTGCGCGTTCTATGGCTATGCGCATGAAATCTTCATCTTCTGCCTTTGACATTTTATCTGTAATTATTTGAAGCGGCGAAGTAAGTTCAAATAAGCGGATGGCGAAACACAATTGGATAACTGGCGACGTTTCTTCGTGCCGAAAGGCAATCGGCTTACCACAAAGATATCGTTCATAAATAGTCGGCTATTTGCATTGGTCAAAAAATAAAACCGTACTTCGCCCCATGAATAAACTTGTGACATTTCTGCTTTCTGTATTTTTTGCTACTTCACTAAATGCTCAGACTTATATCTATTCCAATGAGCACACCTATTTTGCAGACATGCTTTGCAATGTGCAGGGAGGAAGTGTCATTCCGGGTAAATCAACTATGTGGAGTGACGCGATCTACACCACAAAGAACAATAAGATTTTCAAAGGTTTTTCTACTTCCACATTTGACATTCTTTACACGATGAATGAGGGAAAGGTGTACGTAGGAGACAGCGGATTTTCCTTTGATGTGGTTTACACCTTCAGGAACGGCAAGGTGTACAAAGGCGACAGCACTATGTTGATGGATTGTATTTATACCTACGATATAAATAGCAGTAAATTATACAAAGGTGACAGCACGTTCGGCATAGACGCTCTCCTCTTCATTCAGGGAGATATTCTCAGCAGCTCCGAATTAATTTCCGTGCTACTTGCATTGAAGATGGTTGAGTGATCACTTCACTTCCGTCAACGCAATTTTATAGGACTCCATGATTTCATTGCAAAGCAGTTTCTTGCATGCCTGATCAGCTTTAGCCTCGGCAGTTTTCTTGTCTTTAGCGTCTATCAATAGCGAAATGTGCTTACCTATCCTTACGCCGGTAATTTCGGGTAGTTCAAGATTCTTCATTGCACCGGTAACGGCTTTGCCTTGAGGGTCCAACAGCGCCTCGAGAGGCATCACATCTATTTCAGCTTTGAATTTTGCCATGGTAAAATTTATTGGGTAAATCTAAACATGCGAAGCGATCAAAAATCAAATTGCAACTTTGCGCGAATGCCATACTTCACAATGTTTGGATTGTCGAGATAAGTCAATCGCCAGATAAAGTCAATCCTCAATACTTTAAAGATATTTTCGACACCGATGGCCGCTTCAACAAATGGCTTCGACAACGTCTGGATATCAGGTTTTCCGTCGAAATTAAAATCACGAGACAGTATTGCGTCGTTCTTCAAATCGTAACCTCCAATCACTGCTTTGGCACTTGCCACTTCGCGCCACTTCAATCTTCTCATGAGTGGGATCTTGTTCAGAAACAATCCCTCAGCATGATATGAAGCCCAAAGACTCACCCATTCATCGCTCACAAATTCGAAAAAATTCATCGTGTTGTATGAGCCTTCATCATAAAAAAACGTTTCATTACCCTGATGCATCATCAGCAATGGATAAGGTAAGTTGCCGAATATTTTACCAGCTTCTGCGCTGATACGCGCATAACCGAAAGGCCCGAACCTGACTTTATCAGACACTCTTGCAACGACTTTCTGGTATTCGAATTCCGCTCCAATCCATCCTGGGAATCCGTATGCTAACTGGAATTCGATGGTTGGGTAAGTTGTTCCCAAACTTATTCGTTCGAATTCTCCATACACGAATTTTTCCTTGTAAGCGAACCGGGTATATAAACTCAACTCCGTTGTTATGAGGTAACTCACCTGTTGTTCCGCATCCAGTTCGGGTCTGAAGCGTACATATTTATAGTTGCTACCGGCGGGTTTTAGAACGCGATGTTTGAAGATGAGTTTATTGGAAAGGCCGTAAAGCCATTCCCTCTCAAAATATCCTGATACCTCGGTAACGTCGGTAAGTTTATTCGCCGGGTTCCTTCTAAAAAGTGATGACAACACATTGTCTTGCCTGAAGGCACCGGTTCCTTGTCCCAACTGCTCCATATCCCGCTTCGCGAAAACATTGAATGCCATGCGCGGATTTTTGCTGAGTACGTATGTGAATCCTCCGCCGTACTTAAATCTTTCATCTCGGAAGCCATAGGCACCATAACCCTCCAACATCAATTTCTTACTGAAATCATTGCTTGTTCTGCCACCAACACGCACCCTGTTTCCTTCTATAGGATTGAAACTATACAATGTGAAATAGGGTCCGAATTCGAACTTACGATACACCTTATATCCATTCACGAATATGTTGATGATGTTGGCAACGGTGATAAACTGAGGCAAATTCTTCAGCGTATCTACCATGTGATAAATCCGCTCTTCTTTTTCTGAGAGTTGAATATGTCGTGCGTCTCGCCAATACGCATCGTCATGATCACTGGCATCTTCCTTCACTTCGATATCAGTGATCCCGCGGTAAAAATCAACGGGCCGTTCCTTGTTGATCACAAAATTTCGATAGCTCGAAGATTTTCTTCCATAGACACCAAGCTTCTTCTCGGTCACATTGAAATCCACAAGAAGCTCATCACCGGTGAGCATCCATACTTCCTTTTCAACTTCATTAAATTCCTGCTTCACGGAAAAATTCTTGATCCAGTTGATGTTCGCACCTT
>JAYTMF010000506.1:0-1190 GCA_043728755.1 Flavobacteriales bacterium | reverse complement strand
AACAGTGGAAGTATTTATCGCATTGACGGGACCAGCATTGTCGAATTTGCTGAATTGCCTAATCGAGGGCAAGGCTTGGGCAATCTCTGTTACGACGCTTTGCACAACCTCATCTTTGTGACCAATTTTTTCGATGGCTTGATTTATAGCATCGACGGCACAACGGGCGCTTACACGTCTTTTGACCCCAATTTCAACGGTTTTTCGGGAACTTCATACGCAACTGTTCCAGTTTACGCCCCGCTTGGTCAACGGCCGTGGGGCATTGCGAGCTTTGGAACAACTGTTAATAACGTGGTTTTGTATTACAGTCGTTGGTCGGCCGACGGTAGCAATCAAGGAACGGGGCAACGAAACGAAATTTGGGCGGTTCCGCTCAACGCAGCGGGCGTACCGACAAACACTACGGGAACCCTCATTTATACGATGCCGCTTTACGGCAGTTTTACATATTCAAATCCCGTTGCGGATATTGAAATCTCCCGAAGCGGCACCCGAATGCTTTTGGCCGAGCGCTCGATGCACGGGTCATCGTCGTGGGCGCATGAGTCGCGGCTTATCGAATTGACGGGTGCGGGTTTGCTTTGGTCCAATCAACCCCTCAGTAAATTCAACTTGGGGGGCGGAACGCAAGCAAACTGCACGGGCGGCGCGGATTATGGCGATTTAGACCTCAATCAACCGCTTACAAAAACCTGCGATTCGTCCGTTTGGACGATGTCGGACTTCATGACGGGCGTTACGGGTTTTGGCGCTGCTTACGGCGTGCAAGTCTTGAAACCGACGGGCGGCAATCAACTCAATTCCAAAATTATTGACCTCAACAATGTTGCGGGAACGCAAGACAAAACGCGCATCGGCGACGTGGATTACTTCCGTTGCCTCGATTGTCAGCCTCAAACGGGGCAATCTTGCGATTTTTACAGGCCAGGAGCCGTCGATTCCGTTTGTTGCCGCGCCACTTTAAACGCGTCGCAATTGACGGGCATTCCCGCGATTACGAGCATTGGCTACGTCGTAACGGGCGGCGTTATTCAAGGTTTTACGTCGAGTTGTATTGTTGCCAATCCCAATTCGTATTCGGGAACGGCGAGCGGAACGGTGACCTTCACGGGCGCTTGTACGAATATGCAATTCATCACGGCGGCGCTTAATTCCACAAGCGCAACGGGCAACATTACGGTCACTTG
>JAYTMF010000505.1:0-2292 GCA_043728755.1 Flavobacteriales bacterium | reverse complement strand
AGTAAGCATAAAGCATGTCGTTGAAGTCTCAAATTACACAGGTGTATGCAAATCTGGTTTACAAGAGTATCCAACGAAATGCATCAGAGGCGATAGCGCATCAAGAGAGAATCATGATGAGCATTGTGCGAAAAGCTTCGAAGACAATATTTGGAGTAGACCATAACTTTTCTTCCATCGATGAACACAAAGAATTTAAGGACTCTATACCTGTTCGTGAGTATGAAGAGTTGCTTCCATATATGGATCGTTGGAAGAGAGGAGAGCGTGATGTTCTCTGGCCCGGAGTGCCGAAATATTTTTGTAAGACGAGTGGAACAACGGCAGGCACTAAATACATTCCGCTCACTGCGGATTCACTGCCCAATCATATCCATACAGCACGCAATGCTTTGCTTTGTTACACTGCTGAAACGGGCCATGCTTCATTTGTGGATGGCAAGATGATCTTTCTTCAAGGGAGTCCGAAAATGGATGTTTTGCCATCGGGAATTCCGTATGGAAGACTGTCGGGTATTGTTGCCAATCACGTTCCGGGCTATTTGCAGAAGAATAGAATGCCCTCCTATGAAACAAATTGTATTGAAGATTGGGAAACAAAAGTGAATGCAATCGCTGAAGAAACGCTTCATGAAGACATGACGCTCATCAGTGGAATTCCAAATTGGGTTCGGATGTATTTTGAGATTTTATTGAAGAAGTCAGGAAAAAATTCCATCAGAGAAATATTTCCAAATTTTGATTTGTTCGTTTATGGAGGAGTCAATTTTGAACCATACAGAAAGAAATTTCAGGAGTTGATCGGTGCCACAATACCCGTTGTAGAGTTGTATCCAGCTAGCGAAGGTTTCCTTGCGTTTCAGGATAGCCGGGAGGTTGAAGGATTATTGTTGAATATTAATTCGGGCATATTCTTCGAGTTCATTCCGGCCGACGAGTATCACAATGAGAACAGAACTCGCGTATCCATCAAGGAAGTTAAGTTGGGCGTCAACTATGCGCTTATCCTTTCGAGCAATGCGGGTTTGTGGGGTTACAGCATCGGTGATACGGTGAAATTTGTTTCACTCGATCCGCCACGCATCGTAATCACCGGGCGCATCAAACATTTCACCAGTGCCTTTGGTGAACACGTAATTGCTGAAGAAGTGGAGAAGGCAATGAAATCTGCTTGTGATCAACTCAATATCCACATCACCGAATTTCATGTCGCGCCGATGGTCAGGCCGTCATCGGGATTGCCCTATCATGAGTGGTTTGTGGAGTCCGATAATTTGTCGGACAAAATTCAATCGATGCGCGACATCATTGACAATAAAATGCAGGAGCAGAATGTTTATTATAGAGACCTCATTGTTGGACAAGTATTGCAACCAGCGATTATCACCGTTGTTCGCAAGGGAGGATTCAATGATTATATGAGATCAGTTGGAAAACTTGGTGGTCAAAACAAAGTGCCAAGACTTGCCAATGACAGAAAGATCGCCGATGTTCTCGAAGGGTTTGTTTAGGACTAAAGGGGAGTCTGAATACGTTCACGCAACAGAAAATTACTTGAGACAACTGCTTATCATATTTTTCATCTTTTATAAGATTGTTTGTTTTGGTCAAATAGAAATATTGCCGGGCACACTCGATTATGGCTCCACGAATCCTGAGACACAGTGGGTCATTGACGTACATATCACCAACAAGGGACCTAAGAAAGATTTCCTACTTCGCCATACGTTTTCACATGAGTATGAGGTATTGTTTACAACGAAAACAATATTACCTGATAGCTCAATCGTTATGCGCGTGAAATTTTCACCACGCATGAAAGCAACATATCGGGAGAAGATTGAACTCTATTTTGCTTCGATGGTTGTGCCGATCATATTACCGGTGAATGCCGACGTGGACTATCTCAATCCGGATGATCATATAGCATGTCCGAGTTTTTCACGACTTGCAGCCGATTGTTGTACGAACAATATGTTCATGGTTGAAGTAGTGGATTCCATTTCCGGTGAGCCAATAGGAAAAGCAGAGGTGAAAATTTCGGAATACGGCACACAGAGATTGAAGTTACTCACCATGAGTGATGGCAAAGTGTCGCGTACTATTCCAATTGGTTATTATGGAGTCGAAGCATCGTATCCTGATTATTTGTCAAACGGACTGATGTGTTATATCAATCATCGCCATGCTTATTTCAAGATCAGGTTAGCTCGGAAAATTGCAACGCAAGAAGTCGAGACTGAAATTTCAATGGACACCCCAACGATTTTTTTTGAAAACGAAGTTCAGTTG
>JAYTMF010000504.1:0-1195 GCA_043728755.1 Flavobacteriales bacterium | reverse complement strand
TTGGTTGAAAACTTGCCAACTTTAACTGCCGGACTTTGAGATTCGTCATCTGAATCTTTTTTCAGAATCTCGATATAAATAAACTTGTGGCATGATGCGATGAATGCGGAAGGCGTTTTCTTTTCACCTATTCCAAAAACCTTCTTGCCTGCTTCGCGCAATCTTGTTGCCAGCCGTGTAAAATCACTATCGCTTGAAACGATGCAAAAGCCATCGACACCGCCGGTGTATAGAATATCCATGGCGTCGATGATCAACGCTGAGTCTGAAGAATTCTTGCCGGTGGTATAGCTGTATTGTTGAACTGGAGTAATTGCATGCTGAAGTAACACATTTTTCCAACCGATAAGATTCGGCCGGGTGAAATCACCATAAATTCTTTTAAAAGTAGGCGTGCCATACTTGGCAATCTCCTCCAGCATGCCTTTGATATTCGATGAAGGAACATTGTCCGCATCAATTAAAACGGCCAGTTTCAATTCCTGTGTTGAGTCCATAATAAAAAGCTAATTGTGACCAAAGCTAGACCAAAGATTCAACTTGATGTTACCGCGAAGCAAACAGCATCCTACATTCAACGATTTCCTTGGATCAACACATTGAGAATATCCATAGCTGCGATTGAAATTTTCGTTCCCGGTCCAAAGATGCCGACGCAACCAGCCTTATAGAGAAAATTATAATCATTCTCAGGTATCACACCTCCTGCAACAACAAGAATATCGGCACGTCCCAACTTTCTCAATTCATCGATCAACTGTGGAACAAGCGTTTTGTGACCTGCCGCAAGAGAGGACGCACCAACGATGTGCACATCATTCTCCACCGCTTGTTTTGCCACTTCTTCGGGAGTCTGAAACAACGGACCTATGTCCACATCAAATCCGATGTCGGCGAATGAAGTTGCAATGACTTTGGCACCGCGATCGTGGCCATCCTGGCCCATCTTCGCCACCAATATGCGCGGACGTCTCCCTGCGATCTTCGCAAATTCATCACTTTTTGCTTTGGCTGCTTTAAAGTCTTTATCCATACCTGATTCGCTTGAGTAAACACCACTTACACTTCTGATTGACGCTTTATAACGTCCGTAAATTTCTTCCATGGCTGAAGAAATTTCACCGAGACTTGCATGCTTGCGTGCAGCGTCAATTGCCAACTCCAAAAGATTGCCATCACCTGTCGAAGCACTTCT
>JAYTMF010000503.1:0-1095 GCA_043728755.1 Flavobacteriales bacterium | reverse complement strand
GGCCCGCCTATTATCAAACCCCCAATTTTCACGAATTGTGGATTTCATCGGAGACGCTGCGCAAGAGAAAAGAGTTCTGCGACAGGCTCTTGACCAGCGGTTTCAACGGCATGAAAGTCGATGTTTTAGCCTTCACGATGACCCTCAGTAATCCTTCCTACCCCGTGTCTTTGATTGACGAAGCCTTGTTTTTGTTGCATCCTTTAGCGTCCGACGCAGCTTTGAAAACGACCTTAAAAGCCATCCTTTTGTCCAATCAAACGGGCGACTATTATTGGACAACGGCTTGGGACAATTACGTTGGCGCGCCGACAAATACCTCCTTTGCCAACATCGTCCGAACCCGTTTGCAGACGTTGTATCAGGCGATTACGAACATGGCGGAGTTTCATTTGTCTTAGAAAAAGAAAAATAAGGACCCCTCAGTATTGAGCGCAAAATATTGACAATCAATGGCTTGCAAATTTAAAATTCTTAATTCTTAATTTTAATTTCAGAGAAGATGAAACGTAGAGACTTTATAAGAGCTGCTGCACCGTTGGCAGTCGTTCCTTTTTTTTCCAATCAACTCTTTGCGGCAGCGATGCCACACACCCTCCAAGACGAAGCGCTTCTCGGGATGTTGGGCCCCGAAACCGACCGCGTTTTGGTCATTATCCAGATGAACGGCGGCAACGACGGACTCAATATGGTGCTGCCTTTGGACCAATACTCGAAACTCGCGGCGGCACGGTCAAACATCTTGATTCCCGACACCTCGGCGCTCGTTTTGGGTAATACCCAAACGGGACTGCACCCCGCAATGACGGGACTGAAAAGCCTCTACGACGACCGTAAATTGAGCGTCGTTCAAGGCGTGAGTTACGCTGCACCGAACTTCTCGCACTTCCGCGCCACCGACATTTGGAACACGGGTTCCGATAGCAGCGAAGTTTTGACAACAGGTTGGCTTGGACGCTATTTGGAGTACGCTTTTCCCGGATTTCCTGACGCTTATCCATCGACTTTGATGCCCGACCCGCTGTCAATTCGGATTGGTTCGAGCAACGTTTCGGCTTTGCAAGGCTACGAAATCAGCACTGGACAAACCGTTCC
>JAYTMF010000502.1:0-9410 GCA_043728755.1 Flavobacteriales bacterium | reverse complement strand
ATTGGACTATTACACTTGTCCAATCGGTATTAACCGCGCGCAGTGATAGGTACCTTCTTAAATCTTCCCCATGCAACAAAACCAGACACAGCAGCAAATAATAAATTGATGGGTATAACTTCAAATTCACCGCGCGTCAGATGAAACAAAAAGGCGAGGATCATTATCAAGAAAATACCGAGCGCTGCGAAAGCCGTTACCAATGGAATGCGCAACAGCGCCGGTACCAGTAGGCCTACACTGCCTATCATTTCCAGCACACCGACCACCCTTGCCAAAGTTGGAAAATCTCCGGCCCAAGGCATTTTTTCCACAAGCATATCCATTGAAGTTGTAACTTTTGCATAGCCTGCCAAAAGAAATATGACAGCGAGAATTGCCTGAGCAATCCAAAGTGCGATATTCATTCCTTTAAATTTTTGCGTCTCCATAATGTATAGTTTTAAATATAAGTTTCGATACAAGGTAATCAGAATTGACGAATTGACCAAGCGGCGGAGATCAAACTTTGATCACACCTCAAGATTTGTATCCATCTAGATGCACTGATTTCACTGATCGTCCTGAAGGATCATTGATGTTTTGAAACGATGCATCCCAAACAAGTGCCTCGGGAGTGCTACATGCAACCGATTTAACTGATGGCACGCATGACGCAGCCGAATCGGAGGGGAACAAATCACTGAAAATTGTTCTGTATCTATATTCTTCCTTTGACATTGGAGGATGGATAGAGAAACGGAATTTGGCATTTTTCAATTCTTCATCACTTACCTGTTCTTCCGCCACAGCTTTCAATGTATCGATCCAACTGTATCCGACGCCATCGGAGAATTGTTCCTTCTGCCTCCACGCAATACTTTCCGGTAAATAATCTTCAAACGTTTTTCGCAAAATCCATTTTTCCATTTTACCATTCCCCGCCATTTTATCCTGCGGATTCATGCGCATGGCCACATCCATAAACTCCTTATCAAGAAAAGGCACGCGACCTTCAATGCCCCAAGCGGCGAGTGATTTATTCGCACGCAAACAATCATACAAATGCAGTTTCTCCAATTTGCGCACTGTCTCTTCATGGAAAGCTTTTGCATTTGGCGCTTTATGAAAATACAAATAGCCGCCAAAAATTTCGTCAGCTCCCTCACCGGATAGAACCATTTTAATTCCCATCGATTTGATGACACGTGCAAGCAAATACATAGGTGTTGAAGCACGAATGGTTGTTACATCATACGTTTCGAGATGGTAGATAACATCGCGAATGGCATCCAGACCTTCCTGAACGGTAAAATTAATTTCATGATGCACCGATCCAATGTGATCGGCAACCTTGCGGGCAGCCGCCAGATCAGGTGAACCAATAAGACCAACCGCAAAAGAATGCAATTGCGGATACCACGCTTGCTGCTGATCATCGGATTCTATCCGCTTAGCTGCAAACTTCTTGGTAATAGCAGAAATGATCGATGAATCAAGTCCTCCTGAAAGCAAGACGCCATAAGGTACATCTGACATCAGCTGACGATGGACAGCATCTTCGAGTGCCTTTCTCAAGATCGCAGTATCTGAAACATTGTCCTTTACCTTTTCAAAATCCGTCCAATCACGATTATACCATTTAACGGGTTCAACACCAGATGGACCATACAAATAATGTCCGGGAGGAAACTCCTGAAATCTGGTGCAAACACCCTCCAGTGATTTCAATTCAGAGGCAACATAAAGATTTTCTTGAGCATCCCATCCCATATAGAGTGGAATGATACCCATGTGATCACGTGCGATCAAGTAGGTGCCGTTGCCCTTATCATATAGTGCGAAAGCAAAAATTCCATTGAGTTGTTCGATGAAGTTCACGCCTTTTTCGCGATACAAAGCAAGAATGACTTCGCAATCAGAATGAGTGAGAAACTCGTATCCGGGAACACTTTTTCTCAACTCGTTGTGATTGTAAATCTCTCCATTCACAGCGAGAACAAGCTGACCATCCCTGCTATAAAGCGGTTGACCACCGGATTGAGGATCAACTATCGCCAAGCGTTCATGCGCGAGTACGGCCCTTTCAGAACTATACACACCAGACCAGTCTGGTCCTCTGTGCCGTATTTTCTTTGCCATCTCCAGCACCCTCGGACGCAATTCTTTAGCAACATCTTTAGAAGTAAACACCCCAACAATTCCACACATATTCAATTCATTAATATCACCGGTTTTTTCCGGATTTGAAAAACCTAAAATATTCAATCGTCACACTATCTCGGATGCTACAAATTTATCGCACATGAGTGACGACAGAACACTCCAATCGCAAAATCATGGCTCATCCCCAATTCCAACTTGCATGAAAGATCATTTCTAAAAATTAAATGAGAAGCAGACCAATACGCGATGATAGTCTTTTCTGATGGGAACCACCGGTGAGAAATCGCAAATGAATTGATGCATTATATTGAATCCGTGATGTTATACCAATGTGATTTAAAAACAGGCCAATGTTTGAGAAATTATACAGTGGTAAATGCCGATGGATACAAGTGTTCAGTTCAATTTAGCGAAGTAAAGATTGGACTATTACACTTGTCCAATCGGTATTAGGTGAGATTATATCTGACCAAAACGCAAGATGCAATGCGATGTGTATAAAACAACTGTTTGAATTGTGCCAGATGCTAGGCACTGATATCCAAAAACAATATACTCGAAACAGCGACTTTACAACCGATGTAAGAGCCATACTTCACCCACTCATTTTTCACAGTGGTTAGATCGGCGGGCAAAAAAGTTCCTTCCCTCAAGCCATTGTAATTTCATTTTCCGTATTCATAAAACGGAACTACGCCTGCGAAGAGTCCAATCTTGTGATGAACCGATAAACGACATTTCAGATTGACTACTCCGGCATACTTCAACTCCATGACGCGGGCTTCAGCCCAATGGATTTGTGCATAAGGTTCGATCATCAATTTGCTTTCGAAGATCTTTCTATACTCACCATACAAATGGCCTCCACTCAAACGTGTTGCATTTCCAAATCTGGTGATATCAATTTTGTGTGCGAAGGTTATCGCATTGACCCCTTTTTCTACTTACACACTTAACGGGATAGTGTCTACTTATTCGCTTCTTGCATCATTTCATCCACGGTACCGATGGTTACCGAATGATAATTTTTCCTTGACTTGCTGTAGATACTTTTTGCCATTTCTATCTGTCCTGAATTAATCATTGCTTCAAAAAGTGGCGCAACAAATTTCCTTCTTCCCACATGAACAAGGAATGTTTCCAACGCGGGATATGCTGTCTTGTATTTTTTATTTATGCATTGTTCAAGCCAAGCAAATAGCACCTCATTGTTACCTGTATGCGTAACATCGAAAGCTTTGTCAAACGTTTCCATATCCATTGCTTTCACCGATGCCGAGAAATTTGAAATGAAACGATATCTTTCCTGATATGACCATTTCTCCCAAGGAATTGCCAGCACTTGTAATTCCTTCTTTTCCCATTGTTCTCTTGTTTTGTCTACCTCTGTGAGTTGATTGCTCATCACGGTTGGAATGTTTGAAGGCAGACCTTCTTCATACACCCATGCTTGGATGTTGATCTTCTTTTCAGTCTCTGCATCTACGAGATTCTTTCTCAAATAATCGAGGAACGTTTCTGTGTCCATTACTTGGAAAGAATGCGAAGTGAAATAGTCTTTGATGAACTTGTCGAACTTCTCTCTTCCAACGGTTTCTTCGATCAATCGGAGAAAGAAATATCCTTTGTTGTAAGCGATATCGTTCATGCCATCATCGGGACTTCTTCCATCCAGTGCTAGTTTCAATTTTGAATCTTCAGGATGTGCAGAGGTACTCATTTCATTGATCGTGAGATCGAGATCTTGTCGTGACAATTGCGCCAGCATTTCAGAGCGTTCTCTTCCATAGACCGCTTCCATGATACGCTGCTCGAAATAGACAGTGAATCCTTCATTCAACCAGAAATCATCCCATGTAGAATTGGTGACGAGATTACCACTCCAGCTGTGTGCAAGTTCGTGCGCAACAAGCGCCACCAGAGACTTATCACCGGCGATGATCGTTGGCGTTGCGAAAGTCAATCTTGGATTTTCCATCCCACCGAAAGGAAATGCCGGAGGTAGAATGAGCAGATCATATCTGCCCCACACATATGGGCCATATAATTTTTCAGCGGCATCCACCATTTTTTGCATATCAGAGAATTCGTTCGCAGCTGCATCAATAAGAGATGGAATCGCATACACACCGGTACGCGATCCGATAGAACGAAATTCTACGTCACCAACGGCAAGAGCCACGAGATAATTCGGGATGGGTTGCTCCATTTTAAAATGATAAACACCATCGGTATTTTTCTGTTGTGGATTTTCAGCGCTCATCAATGCCATCAGATCCGAAGGCACTTTCACCGTTGCTTCATATGTGATTCTAACACCGGGACTGTCCTGTGAGGGAATCCAACTGCGACCTAGAATAGCTTGCGATTGCGTAAAAAGGAAAGGCTTTTCACCTTCTACCCACAATAGTGCTTCTGCATCCGGCGCGGTCACATATGCAATATCTACTTTCTTGGATTGTTCGTTGATGGAGACTGTGAGAGGGCTGCCTAAGAATGCTTTCTCCTCACCCACTTCATAAGTCGCATCAACGCCATCCACTTTCACTGAAGAAATCTGAAGTCCCTTTGTATCGAAAATGATCACATTGGTTTTGGTGAGATTCTCGATATCATAAGATGCGGTAGCATCGATCGTTTTCGATGAGAAATTCACTGTTGCGCTCCAGTTGAGATGCTTTACCCGTGCTTCATTTGGTTTGGACCATGTGTGTGGGTCGCGTGCAAGTTTCATGTTGGCTATCATCATTTTTGTTCTATCAGATCTTTCATTGGACGATTCTCCTTTCTTTCCATTGTCACCGCAAGACAAAGTAGTCGCGATGAGACACCCTAATATTATTTTCTTCATGCTTTTTCGATTGCTAAAACTACAAGTAAGTTACATTTTGATTTTGAAATTGCGCTCGGAAATTATTTCACATGAGCGTTTGTGCAAAAACGACCGAACACGCCCAACGGCAATTTCACGCACGACTTTGCTTGCAGATACAATTCACCGATGTGAAGTTTGTTGCCTGCTTTTTCCTTGAGTAAATTTTCCAACACCAGAGCAGAAAGTCCAAGAGAATAGGCGTTGAGAATGAGGAAATGCTCGGTAGGATCAAGGAGTTGCAACACACCTTTCACCATTTCAGCGATATTCTCTTCCAGCTTCCACTTCTCCCCTTTTGGGCCATGGCCGAATGCCGGAGGATCGAGGATGATACCATGATAGGTATTGCCTCTTCTCACTTCACGTTGAACAAATTTGAGTGCATCATCCACAAGCCAGCGGATGTCCTTCAAATTACTTAACAGCATATTTTCGTTGCTCCAGTTGATTACTTGTTTGATGCTATCCACGTGCGTGACTTCAGCACCCGCCGCCGCAGCGGCAAGCGATGCGCCACCTGTATACGCGAATAGATTCAACACTTTGGGCTTTGCAGCCTTCATTGTTCCGATGGCATTCACGATGTAGTCCCAATTGGCGGCCTGCTCCGGGAAAATACCCACGTGCTTGAAAGCTGTGAGGCCGAGTCGAAATGTGATGTCTTCATTATTTGGAAGATGATACTTCATGCGCCATTGATCCGGCATTTTTCTGATCTTCTGCCATTCACCACTATTACTCGTCTTTTGGACAAACTTCACATGTGCCTGATGTTTCCATTCACCATCGGTGAGAATCTTTGGCCATACAGCCTGAGGCTCCGGACGAATAGTGATAAACTCACCAAAGCGTTCCAACTTTTCAAAATCTCCGCAGTCGATCAGTTCGTAATCGGCAAATGGCCCGGGTGTAAGAAGTTCCATCATAATCTATGTGTGCAAAGAAACGAATTTGAAGTGCTCAGGATAGGACATTTGTAAAATTCCAAGTCTTGCACTTGGATTAACTTGCGGCGCAAATGAAATTCGGTATCGCAGGAAACGGAAATGCAGCGCATCACTTTGTGAAGATGCTCTGCGATCAAGGCCATGTCCTTACGCAGGTCTATGCACGCACATCTGATAGCATTTCGACCGATGGAGATGTTGAATACATTACTTCTCCTTCCTTATTTTCTACGAAGAATGATTTGGTATTTCTTGCGGTAAGTGATGCCGCGATATCCTCCATTGCGGCGGAAATTTCTACTGATATGTTTGTCGTTCATCTTTCGGGAATGACATCCATTGATGCTATTTCTCAGAGCCGAAAAGGTGTTGTCTGGCCTGTTCAATCGCTGTCGAAAAGGATAGAAATCAATTACGAACAGATACCTTTCCTGATTGAAGGCTCGGATAGCGAAACTGCGTCGATACTTCAAAAAATATTTCAATCCATTTCACAGCACACGAAAATGGCCAATGGCGATCAACGCGCAAGTACACATCTCGCGGCGGTTTTCGCCAATAATTTCGCGAACCACCTTTATGAATTATCATCTGATATTTTACTTGAAAACGGATTCAATCTTGATCTTTTGTTGCCCATGATTCGAACACAAGTTGAGAAACTGAGTGTAATGTCGCCACATGAAGCGCAGACGGGACCTGCTGTTCGGATGGATCTGAATACAATCGAGAAACAACAGACATTGCTGGATTCGAATCCTGCATTGAAGGAAATTTACACCACACTCACCAATAGCATTCTTCAAAAATTTCATGGAAAAAAATTATAAAGCACAACTCAAAGAAATCAACACATTCTGTTTTGATGTGGACGGTGTGTTCACCAACAACATTGTGATGCTTACCTCCGATGGCGAGCAAATTCGCACGGCCAATGTCCGCGATGGATATGCGGTTCAGTTGGCTGTAAAGAAAGGATTGCGTATAGCCATCATCAGTGGTGGAAAAAATGAAGCTGTACGCAAAAGATTCGAAGGACTCGGTGTAACCGAAATTTATCTCGGCTCATCTCACAAGAACAAGGTGTTCAAAGCCTTTCTTGCCAAACACAGCCTCACACCTGATGAGGTTTGCTATATGGGTGATGACATTCCCGACTTCGCGGTGATGTCGATTGTAGCACTTGCATGTTCACCAGCTGATGCCGCTAATGAGATAAAAGCGATCAGTCACTATATCTCGCCAAAGAATGGTGGTGAAGGGTGTGTACGCGATTTATTGGAACAAGCATTGAAAGTAAAAGGTCTGTGGATGGACGCAGAGAGTATGATCTGGTAAGTCAACATTGAAAGTTGAAAATTTCAAAACTAGGATGTCATTTCTAAAGATTGAACACCAGTTCGATGACACGATCGAAACAATCAAGAAAGCGCTGTGGAGAGATATTTAAACGTTGGTATAAAATAGATTCAATAAAGTTTACGTTCGCGAACAATGAAATTCACGTTTCTCTTCTGTCTTTCACTTCAGGCAATGTTGATATCAGCGATAACACCTGCTGAAGCAGAAACAGCGCTGTCAACCCTGCATTCGCAACTCAACAAAGTAGATAAGGATGGCGATGGTGACAGTATCAGTCAGCAGATGAGACAGCTATTCATTTCAGTTTTTGAAGATCCGTCCACATTCGATTATCCATTCACCAAATTGCAATTCTGCAAACTGACTTCGAGCGATCATCGCATCCGTTTATTCAATTGGAATCTTCCTCGCAAAGATGGCACACACACTTATTTCTGTTTCGTGTTGGTGTGGGATGCGCAAACAAAAAACTATGACTGGACAGAATTAAAGGACTATCAGCGCGAAGTGGAAAAAATAGAAAACAAATTCCTCACCACTGATAAATGGTTCGGAGCGTTGTATTACGAGATCATTCCGATGGACAAAAAAGGAAGAGGTGATACGTATACAATACTTGGATGGGATGGAAAAGATCGACTCACCAACAGAAAGATCGTAGATGCTTTAACGATTACCAATAAAAAAATAAGAATTGGCGCCGGCATTTATCGTTCTGACGATGGGACGCGCAAAAGAATGATCTTGGAATACAGCGAAGACGTGAGTGCTTCGGTCAAATACTATGCAAAGCAAAACTGTATCGTCATGGATCATCTTTCCCCAAAAAACCCAATGATGACGGGAATTTATGCTGACTACGGACCTGACGGATCTTATGATGTACTCTTGCTGAAAGGCGGCAAGTGGGAATTGATCGAAAACGTGAATGTTGATGATTTCGCTTCCGGCAATGAAAAGCCGTTCTATGATCCAAGGCCGAGGCGGAAGTAGAACATTTGGGGATTTGTGATTTGGTGATTGACCTTTCCTGAAATAGATTGACACTATTCCTTATTTTCCTACGATCCCACAATCCTTAATTCCTATATTCTTTTATTCACTGCGCCTAACTTCCTCCTGTTCTGATTCTCACTTCCGTAGCTCCGTAGCCGTAGTTTTGATAAGGCGCATCCATGAATTCGCAATTGGGATAGAACTGATGTAGCATTTTACGGATCTCTGCACGAAGTACGCCCTGTCCTACGCCATGTATGTAAATCACGCGGGCAATCTTTTTTGTTTCGGCAATTCGCAGTGTGCGCTCGAAATGCTTGAGCTGGATCTCGACAATTTCGCTGTTGGTGAGAGTTTCGTGTTTATCAAGTAATTCGTGAATGTGCAGATCCACTTCCATCACCTCGCCTTTGCGTCTGAAACTGTTGGCTTCTTTATTCTTGTACAACAATTTAAACTCATCATTCGCCCTCTTCGCCACTTTCGGATCGATGTTTCTTTCAATAACATCAATGATATCCGGCTGCGTGGTTTGGTATTTTTCGTATTCCTTGTTCCAGTTGCCTACCAACACCAGCTCATCGATGAAATGCTCATATGTAAATCCGTCCTTGTCCTCGACGGAAACCAAGCCATCCTTCGGAAGCGAAACAACTTTTCCCTCGCCTTCGTCATTGAGGAATTTGACACGATCTCCTATATTCAATTGCATGGTGTAAAATTAGAATGAAGCGTATAGAAAACAGGATACATCTTCGCGTAAACAATCGCTACGAAAAAAAAGAAATTACATCGAAGTGATTACTTCAAAATCTCGCGTGAGATCACAATCTTCTGAATTTCGCTGGTGCCTTCTCCAATGGTGCAAAGCTTCGAGTCGCGATAAAATTTCTCAACCGGAAAATCCTTGGTATAACCATAACCTCCGAATATCTGTACTGCTTCCGTTGCCGCTCTCACGCATACTTCAGAGGCGTAATATTTCGCCATTGCAGATTCCTTCGTCACATTGAGATGGTTATTCTTGAGGTATGCAGCTTGGTACAACAGCATTTCTGCTGCTTCAATCTCCGTCTGCATATCGG
>JAYTMF010000501.1:0-4828 GCA_043728755.1 Flavobacteriales bacterium | reverse complement strand
AAGGCTCAAAAGCAGAGCGATGCATTGTTGGTTTTTTTAAGGTTGTCAGATTGGGAAAATGGAAGGACCTCTTCGGTGGAAAGGTTGAAATTGCAAAAGGAACAAGTGACGTCTTCGACAGTTTCTGCAATGATTGAGAAGCAGATTTTTGAATTGCACACGAAAGAAATTGGAAGATTGCCTCAACATTTGTTGGCGTCGGATAAGCCAAAACCTTTGTCCCCGGCACAAAGAGAGGCATATATGCGGATCCTCGAGATTTGGAAGGAGAAGGATGTCTGTTTGTTGCATGGTGTTACATCGAGCGGCAAGACAGAGATTTATTCTTCATTGATTGAAAAGACGCTTGAAGAAAAAAAGCAAGTGCTTTTTCTGCTTCCGGAAATTGCATTGACGACGCAGATCATTCATCGCCTTCGCAAATTTTTTGGTAAGCGCGTCGGCGTTTATCACAGTGGTTATAGCGACAATGAACGCACCGAAGTATGGAACAAAGTACTGAGCAATGTACCCGGTGAATGTGACATCATTTTGGGCGCGCGGAGTTCACTTTTTCTTCCTTTCACCCGCTTAGGACTTGTCATCGTGGATGAAGAGCATGAACACAGTTTCAAGCAACACGATCCTGCTCCGCGATATCACGCAAGGGATACAGCGCTCTGGCTAGCGAAGCAGTTCAACGCAAAGGTTTTGCTTGGAAGTGCGACACCAGCCATAGAATCATACTTCAATGCAACGCATGATAGATATGGGTTGGTGACATTGAGCGAACGATACGGAGGACTTGAATTACCGGAAGTTGTTCTTTGCGATTTGCGCAAGGATATCAAAGCGAAAACAATGAAGAACAACTTCAGTTCGCAACTTCTCGATGAAGTTCGTGCCGCAGTCGCAGCAGGAGAGCAGGTCATTCTTTTTCAGAATCGGCGGGGATACACGCCATTGTGGGAATGTGAATCGTGTGGTTGGGTGCCTTCATGTACACGTTGTGATGTCAGCCTCACTTATCACAAGCAATCTGTTTTACTCAAATGTCATTATTGCGGATATGGAATTCCGCCTGTTCCTGCATGTCATGTTTGTGGCAGTGTAGACATGAAAATGCTTGGATTTGGCACAGAGAAAATCGAAGAGGATCTTGCTGGATATATTCCAGAGGCAAGCATACAGCGTATGGATTTTGACACGACCAGAAGCAAATCGAGCTATCAGAAAATCATCAGCGATTTTGAAAACGGGCATACGAACATTCTTGTTGGAACACAGATGGTCACAAAGGGACTTGACTTTGACAATGTATCGCTTGTTGGAATTCTCAATGCCGACAAGATGATGAACTACCCGGATTTCAGGTCGATCGAAAGGAGTTTTCAGATCATGATGCAGGTGGCAGGTAGAGCGGGAAGGAAGATCAAACGTGGACGAGTTTTGGTGCAGACATATAATCCAGAGCATTGGCTTTTGGATATGGTGATCAAGGGCGATTACCTCACATTTTATGAACGAGAAATCAAAGAGAGGTTTCAGTTCGCCTATCCACCATTCATGCGATTGATGCGCATTACATTGAAGCACAAAGAGGATGATGTAGTGAGTCGGGCGGCGGTGATGATCGGGAAAATGTTGCAGCCACAGCTCAACGATCATATACTAGGTCCGGAGAAACCTTATATCCCTCGCATCAATAATTATTACCTCCAGCAGTTCTTGATTCGGTTGGATAAAAAAGCGGAGAGTGCCGAACTCAAGCATCGCATCATCGAACAGATCAAGCGGGCTTTACGGCAACCAGAATACAAGCAGGTGCGATTGAATATCGATATAGATCCTGTCTAGATGTGTTAGCAACAAGGTTTTCTTCCGGAATTGAAAACCTAATGGCTTAACAATGACAAAAAAGAAAGCCATCTTTTGTGGATGGCTTTCTTGTTCATTTATGCAATGGGTTATTTCTTTTCCTTATGTTCATGGTTTTCCTTTCCGTTCTTGTGCTCCTTATCATCATCATCGTCATCTTTGTCGCCTTGCTCATCCTTCACTTCTTTCAAGAAATTTCCTTTCGCATCGAACATCACATCCTTTTCTTTCAAGTCAGCCTCATAGGTTACAACCCCGTGAGCGTCTGTGATCTTCTCACATTCTTTAATTTTTGCATCTTTATAGGTTTTGGCAATGTAGTCTTGCGCTGCTTGTGGTAATTGTGCGATACCCACTTCAACCTCTGTTTCGAGCACGTTTCCTTTGGCATCTATTAGCACGGAAGTTTCTCCTTCTTTGGCGTCGAACTCCACTTCATAATTCTCCCCTTCTTTTTCCCACTTCTCAGCTTTTACACCGGGATGTTTTGCTGCAAATGACTTCGCAACAGGTGCAGGCACTTGATCATCTTTGATTTTTTGTGCGAACAAAACATTCGTAGTGAATGTCAGCGCAACTATGGCAATGAGTGTTTTCATGGTATAAATATTTTTAAATTGTGATACAAATTGAAACGATGAATTAGAATAAAATTAGAATTTCACAATAAAAGTATGCAATTGGTTTTTGAATTCGTAATTCACCTGCCAATGGTTGATGACAGCGATTCGTTGAATGATCGCCAGGCCGAGTCCGGAACCCTGTGCGGAAGTTGAATTTTTTGAGAACCGACGAAACAAGTTTTCTGTTTCTAATGATTCCGAGCTTCCGGAATTGGCAATGGTGAGTGTTTTATCAGATGTCTTGATGTGTATTGATCCGTCGATTTTATTGTGCCTGATAGCGTTCAAAAGAAAGTTGTTCAAGAGAATTTCAGTGAGAGCGGCGTTGCCTTTCACGGAAATTTTCGTCGTAAGATCTGATTGAATGATCACGTTTTTTTGCTCCGCTTGTTCAGAGAAATAAGGAATAACCTCGTTGAGCATATTGTTGATGTCTAAGAGGTCTGTTTCAAAGTTCTTTCCGTGTTCTATTTTTGAAAGCAACAATAAATTCTTGTTGATGCGCGTGAGCCTGGACGACGCGTCATAGAGTTGTTGAATGATGGAGGCCTGGGCATTGGTAATGGAAGGATCTTGAAGCAATAGGTCAAGTTTAGACTGAAAGATGGCCAGTGGTGTTTGCAATTCATGTGAAGCATTTTCAGTGAATTCTTTTTCACGCTGATATGCTTGAAGATTTTGTGAGATCAATTTTTCAAGAGATTCATTCAATTGCTGAAACTCTTTTGTATTCGGTGATTGAAATATGGGAGCAATATTTTTCTCCAGATTGAATTGCGCGATGATTTCGAGTGTTTCATAAAATGGTTTCCAGAGTTTTCCGGAGATGATCCTTGAAACCGCAATCAATACAAGAATCAGTATTGCCACTACAATCAGATAAAGCAATAATGTAGTTTCGATGATGTCGTCTGTATCCAGAGTGTTGCGTCTCACTCGGATGACATAAGGATTTCCGCCAATGTTAACTTTCGAATAGATAACCCGAAATGATTCGTCTTCGTTTTCATTTGGATTGAGAAAAGTTTCATTGATGAGTTCGTCCATTGGCGATGAGATGGTGTCCTTCAGAATATTGAAGTCGAGCGAATACCGATTCCAGTTAGGGATATCTGTTTCGTAAAGAGCATCCTTTTCATACGCAAGAAAATCCGAGCGACGTTGTATGATTTCTTCTTCAATGTCTTCGACATAAATCGTTTTCATCACCGTGAAGAACAATGGCGCCGTGAGCAGCAACAGGATCGTAGCAGCAAGTGCATAGTACAACATTGTTTTGTTGAGCAGTTTCCTCATGACTCCCATTTATAGCCTGTTCCGTAAAGCGTTTTGATGTAATCCGCACAGCCGGAATCAGCCAGTTTTTTCTTCAGGTTTTTGACATGTGCATATACAAATCCGTGGTTATCCATCATGTCGGCCATATCACCGGAGAGATGTTCCGCCAATGCGCTTTTAGAAATGACCCTGTTCTTGTTTCCAATCAGGAACAACAAAAGTTCGAATTCTTTTTTCGTCAGAGGCACGTTTTTTCCATGTGTGCTGATCGTTTTTCCGGGAAGATCAATTGTTATTTCATTGATGACAATCGTGTTCGTGCTGTCGAAATTTTTCCTTCGAATAATGGAATAAATTCTTGCGTTGAGTTCCGATAGGTGAAATGGTTTTGGAAGGTAATCGTCTGCACCGCTTTGTAACCCTTTGATTTTGTCGTCGAGAGAATCCTTCGCAGAAATGATGATGACACCATCTTGCTTTCCCAGTTTTTTGATGTACTCGAGAATTTTCAATCCATCGCCACCGGGTAGCATCAGATCCAGCAAAATGCAATCGTAATTGTGTGATTCAATTTTTTCTTTGGCGCCATCATAGTTCTCTGCGAATTCACAACGGTAGTTTTCAGCCCTGAGGTATTCCGAAATACTCAGAGCCAATTCCTTTTCATCTTCAACAATGAGAATTTTCACTGCACAAAGATGAAGGATGAATTTGGAAGAAAGTTAGAATTCCCTACGATGTAAATTCCGATGAACATTAAATGCTTTTGCTCACTTTCCATACGCAGAGAACAACAACCAAATGGCAACAATCAATTCCTTATAGATTCCCCACCATCTTTGACGGTATCACCCATTCATCATATTGCGCTGGTGTGACGTAGCCGAGGCGAACAGCTTCTTCTTTCAAAGTCGTTCCATTCTTGTGAGCACATTTTGCAATCTCAGCAGCTTTGTAGTACCCTATTTTTATGTTGAGTGCAGTCACAAGCATGAGTGAACTATCCACCAGATATTGAATGCGCTCATAGTTCGGCTCTATGCCCGAAGCACAATGCTCATCAAAAGACT
>JAYTMF010000500.1:0-1451 GCA_043728755.1 Flavobacteriales bacterium | reverse complement strand
GTCACGCCGATGCGCGTTGTAATGTCATCGCCGTTGCTGATTATTTTGAAGGTCACGAGGCTTGTGTCGCGTCCGTTCAAAGTGGTTGAGCTGGATATTTCTGGAAATAAAGACATATAATTGAGGTTTTTTTCTTAAATTTTGACTCTAATACTGAGGGGTCCTTTTACAATCAATTACCGTTCAATCGGCGGAAAAAACACTTCGGTTCCCGTCTCTAAAGTCCTAAAATGCGTCAGATTATTCGCTTGCGCCACTTGCCAATGAAAAGAAGCGTCTTTATAAATATTTTCGCACAACAAAGGCAGTGTGTCGGTTGCTTTGACGGTGCGGCGGTGCGTCAAATCGGGCGAAGAGAGTAAAGCGCCACCAACGCGCGCGCCAATGCCACCCGCTACCTGCGCCGCTGTATTACGCGCACTAGACCGAACATCGACCGAGCCGTGTTCGCCAAATTGCAGTTGCACTTCAGCCCGTAAAGGCGCACCATCGGGACTAAAAAGGGTGTAAGTGACCTGTAAATCGTCCAATTTTCCCCGAAAAGGCGGTACATCTCCCCAAGTAATGACCACAACTGGTGGCTCATGGTGGTCGGGATTAAAATCATAGACCACCTTTTTCAACTCTTTGATGCGGCGGGTTACGTAACCCGTATCACTTACGCCGCCCAAGCCAACCGAGCGCGAAGCAAAGTCAACGGCACTCGTCGCCACCGAGGCAAGGGCGCTACCCACATCGGTTATACTGGCGGGAATAACACCCGTTCCGTCCAGTGTGAACGTGACGGTCAGGTTTTCACCCTGCACATAATCGAAGTTTTTTGTTCCCTCGGGCCGTCCAATTATAGGAGGTTCGTAGTAAACAACATTGTATTTTTTTTGGTACTTATCGGGGTTGATTTGTACTTCAAATATTTTTGAATCACCAATGGCATTGTTAGCAAAATTAGACAACGCCGACGAGCTACCGCTAACACTACTCGTATTGCTGTCGTTGTCTTGGACTTGCGTTATCCGCAATTTATTAATCGTGTGCGTTAAACCATTAACGATACCTCCTGCGCTGATTGCCATTGTTTGATTGCATTTTTAAGCACCAACGGACGGAAGTCCGCGCTGCCATTTAAAAAAAATTACCGCTCTTTTTGCTTCTCCAAAAGCTGCATCACTTGGCTCACGCAAGCCTGTATGAGTGCGTCATTGCCGCCGATACTGAGGGGTCCTTGATGAGACTTCGACGTATGCGGGCGGGGCGTATTGGATGCATTACTGGGCGAAACGGTCGCGCGAATGACTAATTCTCTGATTTCTACGGGCATTTTTAAGTCGTTTTACAAACGTATTAGCTTGTCCACCGATTACGCAGATTAACGCGGATTGGGATTTAAACACGAATAATTCACGTCGTTTTCGGTTTAAACACCGCTATAATCCGTGTTAATCGGTGAAAAT